>JAZUPL010000082.1:0-9504 GCA_045605175.1 Eubacteriales bacterium
ACAACTTTATGAAATATGCGGGAGTAAAAGCGTTTCTCGGCGGTATCCGTCCGTGTGTTGTTGGCTTGATACTCGCAACGGCAATCACGATGTTTATGAGTACGGCAATCGGATTCAGTGGTATAGGAGATACACTTGCCACAGATTTTAATGGCATTATTATATTCGCCATATTGATATTAATCAATATTGTAGCAAAGCTTGCATTGAAGAAAAAACCAACACCTATACTGATGATACTCGTATCGGCAGGTCTTGGTATGCTGATGTATTCATTATAAGGATTTTGATAAACAAATTCCAATTTGTCGAGCAGAAATGAATGCCCAAAGGGGCTGACCGAACAATGGTCAGCCCTCAAAATTTGCGATGCAGTAGGCAAAGAAAAGGATTTTTCAAAAAAGCGGTAAAAGTATTCAAAATTCAGTTAAAATCGGTGTCTTGTCCCCGGAGATTGCATGGAGGTCAAAAGTGGCGGTGAATTTTTGAACTAATAAGCAAGCAAGATGTACAAAAAACAGCCTAATTCTTGCGAAAAAGGCTGATTTTTTGTGCATAAAGCACTAATTTGGTCGGAATGACAGGATTTGAACCTGCGACATCCTGCTCCCAAAGCAGGCGCGCTACCAACTGCGCTACATCCCGAAATGAATTAATAGGGAATAGTGAAAAGTGAATAGGTATCAAAAAAATTACAATTGCTTTGTCCGCCCGGTCAAGTCGCATAGTCGAAAACTTCACCTACGGTTACTCGGTTCGTTTTCTCCTTGCTTTGTTGACTTCGCATCGTCAAAACCGTCATTTAGACGCTTTTAACTCGCTCACCCAAAGCGGCGCGCTAACCCTTTTTGCAGGGCAAAAAGTCTGCGCATACATCCCGTAAAAGATAAGGGACTGAAAAATCAGTCCCTTGGTGCTCCTGCGGAGAATCGAACTCCGGACACCTTGATTAAAAGTCAAGTGCTCTACCAGCTGAGCTACAGGGGCGAACTATTTTGTTTTGCTTCGCAAAATGCACAGAAGTTGATGAAAAAACCTTTTCTCAAATTCAATTGCCATAATATAATATCATATTAGCAAGGCTTTGTCAAGGGGTTTTAAGAAAAAATACGCACAATAATTGTGCGTATTTAATGATTCTTTTACAATAGCAGATAAGGAGAAAAAACTCTCTTTTTACTTGGTGGGTTTTGGCGTAGATTTTTTTGTCGGAGCAAACAGAATAGCCAAGGCGGCAAATCCAAGTGTAACAATAAATAGCACAATGCAAAGCACCCAGTTTATAATTATATCAGCAACAAACGGGTTAGCGAAAAGATATACACCACCAAGGGCGAGAAGAAGGTTTAAGAGGAAACTAGGCAGATTGTATTTTCCGCTTTTCACGGTCGCGAGGGTGACATACATAATCACTAGAGATAATGCCCCGTGTATAGCAAGAACAAAACCGAGAGTTTGGCATACTCCCCATATTTTTAGCCCGGTAAATTGCTCGAGTATCAGGCACACAATAATAATAGCATTTATAATAAACTCGACCATAGTTAAAACAAAGGTTATGCCTTTTGAAGCGTGAAGTTTGCCGAACAGGTGAATAACCAAATATGCGAGCAAGGTCAAAGCCAAAAGAATATCTATCATAGCCTGTCCGATGCCAAAGGGCGGGAGCATAAGCAGTCCAAGACCAAGCGTTAATACTGCTATTATAATATCAACGACATAATTTCTATAAAAAGTGCTTAATTTGTTCATACATACCTCCTTGTGACAAGAGTTTTATTCTGTTTATAAATATTGTATCACTCTGCAATTTAATAGTCAATGTTTGAAAATAAAATACAGAAAAATTCACAATTTAGAAAAATGACCGTCAAAGGACGGCCATTTTTAGGTATATTTGAAAAGGGAAGAGTTAAATAACGAATCTATTAAAACTCTTTTTGCCCCTCTTGATAAGCACACCGTCTTTGAGTTCTGCCTCGGTAACTGAAGCCTTCACGTCCACAATCTTCACTCCGTCAACAGTGACACCGCCCTGCTCAATAGCACGCCTACCCTCAGAACGAGAAGGAACCATCTTGCCAAGCACCAAAAGAGAAATAACGTCGATAGCGCCGTCGGTTAGAGTTGCCTTGTCAACCTCTACTGTCGGAGCCTGGGTGCTGTCACCCTGGGAATAAAGAGCTTTTGACGCGGTGTGAGCACGCTCTGCCTCTTCTTCTCCGTGAATGAGTTTTGTAAGTTCGTAGGCGAGAATTTCCTTTGCGGTGTTAAGTTGAGCGCCCTCCCAGGAGTCCATTTTATCAATTTCCTCAAGGGGCAGGAAGGTGAGCATACGAATACATTTTAGAACGTCCTTGTCGTCCACGTTTCTCCAATACTGGTAGAAGTCGTAGGGAGTAGTCTTTTTCGGGTCAAGCCAAACTGCGCCGCTTGCGGTCTTGCCCATTTTCTTACCCTCGGAGTTGAGCAACAGATTTATAGTCATCGCATAGGCGTCCTTGCCAAGTTTGCGGCGAATAAGTTCGGTTCCTCCGAGCATATTAGACCACTGATCATCTCCACCAAACTGCATATTACAGCCATATTCGCGGAACAGATAGTAGAAGTCGTATGACTGCATGATCATATAGTTAAATTCGAGGAAGGAAAGACCTTTTTCCATTCTCTGCTTGTAGCACTCTGCGCTGAGCATACGATTGACAGAGAAATGTGCGCCAACGTCACGAAGGACCTCGATATAATTAAGGTCCATAAGCCAGTCGGCGTTATTAACCATAGTAGCCTTGCCCTCGCCAAATTCAATAAATCTCTCCATCTGCACCTTGAAGCAATCGCAGTTGTGCTGGATAGTCTCGCGAGTCATCATAGAACGCATATCGGTTCTTCCTGAGGGGTCGCCAATCATAGCAGTACCGCCACCGATAAGCACCACGGGCTTATTTCCAGCCATTTGCAGCCTTTTCATAAGGCAAAGCGCCATGAAGTGACCTACGTGCAGGCTATCTGCAGTAGGGTCAAATCCAATGTAGAAGGTTGCCTTACCGTTGTTGATAAGTTCCTTGATTTCTTCTTCGTCGGTCACCTGAGCAATGAGCCCGCGAGCAACCAGTTCTTCGTAAATTTTCATAATATATCTCCTTTGAAATTTAACAAAAAAAGCCCCTCGAAAAACGAAGGGCGTATAATACGCGGTACCACCTTACTTTATTCGCCAAAGGGCGAACCTCAAAATGCTGTAACGGGCATACCCGTCGTAGCCTACTTGACGAATCTTTCGGTACGCACTCATAGACGTATTCGGTATAGGTGGTGTCGTGCTCCTCTCATCAAACGGCAACTTTCTGTCCGTCCTGCCTACACTTACTTGCTCTATTCATCGCTTTACTATGCTATTTTATCACATCAAGTTGTACTTTGTCAAGAGTTAATTTCGTATAATTTTCCAAAATTTCGACTGCTTTTTATTGAATAATTTAACACGCCCTATACCTTACCGAAAGAATACACAACTTTATGCACGTATTCCTCGCCCGCCGAGTAAAAGCCCTCGCCTCTGTTAACCGAGTTTGGCTCGGTCTGGGTTTCGAGGCAAAAGGCACCGTATTTTACCTGTTTTACACTGCCCCTAAAGTTTGGGCCATCGCCAAGAAAATTACCTATATAGAACTGAATACAGGGCTGGTTAGTATAAACCGTCATAGAAACATCTTTTCCGTAAATAACCGCCGCCCGTGTTAAATTTTCGCCACTTTTCATAGAGAGAATAAAGTTGTGGTCATAGCCGATAAAGTCCTTACTTATACCATAACCTATCGACCGTGGCTCTCTTAAATCAAATACGGTACCCTCAACCGACATAGTCCTCCCCGTCGGAATAAGAGAATCGTCAACCTCGGTATATTCGTCTGCAAAAATGGCTATTTTGTGTCCGAGAATTTTCCCTCCAAGACCGTCAAGATTAAAATAGGTGTGATTAGTCATAGAAATAGGTGTTCGACCATTTGGTACAGCACGATATTCTATACACAGATCCGTTTCCTTTATTGTGTATGTTGCACTTACCTCAAGTCGAGAAGGGAAGCCCTCCTCGCCGTCTTCGGAAACATAGAAAAGGGTAATACTGCTTTCGTTATGCTCCTCAACCTGCCACATCCTTCTATCAAAACCGACACCGCCGTGCAGGCAGTTTTCGCCGTCGTTTTTGGGTAGGGTATATATGCGACCGTCCATTGTGAATTGCGCACCACTGACGCGGTTTGCTATTCTGCCAATTGTACCCCCTTGGTGTGAATCGTCCGCAAGATAGTCTTCAATCTGGTCAAAGCCGCCTACTACATCGCGTCCGAATATTTTGAGCGACACTACTGCCGCACCAAAGTCAGTAACTGTCAGGGATGCTTTATTGTTGCCGATAGTATAAAGATATACTGCTTGCCTGTCAGGGAGTGTGCCAAAATATTTTTTATCCATATTAAAACCTCGAGTTTTTACATAACAATATTTTACCACGGCAAAGAGAAAAAGTAAAGATGTATGCCATATTTGTTGACAAATCAATAAAATTATGATAGCATAATAATATATCAAATCGTGGAGGGGATATGGACAAACTCGTTTTAGTTATAAATGGTAGTGGTGGAGTCGGGAAGGACACACTGTGCGACCTTGCAGAAAGGCACTTCCGTGTTTTTAATACTTCGACAATTATACCAATAAAAGAGATTGCCAAGCAATGTGGTTGGGACGGAGCGAAGGACGATCGCTCTCGCAAATTTCTCTCAGACCTTAAGGCTTTACTTGTAGAATACAATAACTACCCCACGGTTTGGGCAAAACAACGCTATTTAGAATTTATGGCTAGCGAAGATGAGATAATGTTTTTACACATCAGAGAGCCAAAGGAAATAGCCAAATTTGTTGACGCCACCGACGGTGTTGCAAAAACACTCCTCATTCGTGGTGGTGAACGTATGACTAAGGCGCATTATGGCAACCGCTCGGACGACGAGGTCGAAAATTACCACTACGATTACTATTTTACCAATGACAAGACTATTCCTGAGGCAGAGGTGGAATTCTGTCGTATGTTGTCTGATATTCTTGGGAAATAATAAAATAAGAGTGAGTAAACATAAAAAACTTGAACATCAAAAAACACATGATGAAATCATAACAAATCAAAGAAAAAACGCCCAATATGGGCGTTTTTTTGTATATTAAGCAGTTTTATGTTGGAAAAATATAAATGCGAGTTGTTTTATAGCAAAATACAAATGAGTCCGCCTGCACCTTCATTTATTATTCTCTCGAGGGTTTCGCCGAGTTTTTCTCTTGATTCGTCGGGCATATTTGCGAGTTTTGAGTTCATTCCCTCGCTAACAAGGTCATAAAGCGACTGCCCAAACATATTGCTCTCCCAGATCCTTGCGCCGTTTTCTTCGGCCTCCTCGGATAGGAATTTTACGATCTGTTCGCTCTGCTCGGCTGTGCCAACCATAGGGCAGAGGTCTGCACGTATTCCGGTCTTAATCATATGTATCGACTCTGCGTGTGCCGACACCTTAACACCGTATGCCGAGCCTTGTTTTACAACCTGTGGTTCTTCGAGAGTCAATTCGTTTGCACCTGGCATTACAATTCCGTAGCCTTTGTTTTCTGCATCTTCAAGAGCAGTTTCTATTCTTTTGTATTTTTTTGCCACCTCTGCGAGGGAGCAAACCGTTGCAAAGAGTTTTCGCTCATCTGAAACGTCAATGTCGCAAAGTTCTGACAGAGTTTCATAATAAACCTCTTTCGACAAGGGTAGAGTAAGCCTGCTGCTTCCATCACCTGCATCAATGCTTGTAACCTGCACACCGTCTGTTTCTTTTGCCACCCTTGAAATATCGCCTATTTTTGCCGTCCTGTCACTGAAAGTATCTATTTTTTCCAAGAGAGCCTGACACAAGGGATGATCATCGGGCAGTTCCTCGCACCAAGGGGGGAGAGTAAAGCGGAGCATTCGAATAGGAAATTCATTTAGAGTCAAACCGAGGATTTCTCGCATATCCTCGCCATCTATCTCCATACAGTTCACCAGCGCCACAGGAACACCATATTTTTTCTCCAATTGTTCGGCAAGTGCTATTGTATCCTCGTTAGAAGGATGTGCCGAGTTTAACACAATTACAAAAGGTTTTCCCAGTGCTTTAAGTTCCGAGGCTACTCTTTCCTCGGCTTCTATGTAGTTTTCTCTTGGAATATCGGTAATACTTCCGTCGGTAGTCACCAAAATTCCTATGGTTGAATGGTCGGTTATAACTTTAGATGTGCCCATCTCTGATGCCTGCTTAAAGGTCATCGGTTCTTCGCTCCACGGTGTTGTAATCATACGTTCGACACCGTCCTCCTCGGCACCCAACGCCCCCTCTACCATGTACCCAACGCAGTCGATAAGTTTTACGTTTAACTCTGTTGAGTCTTCCATTTTTATCCTTACCGCCTCGTCGGGAACGAATTTCGGCTCGCTTGTCATCACGGTTCTGCCGCCTGCACTTTGTGGAATTTGGTCTTGTGCTCGTTCTCTGTCAAACCCGTCACCTATATTTGGCAACACTACCGCGTCCAAAAAGCGACGAATAAAGGTAGATTTTCCTGTCCTCACCGGCCCAACCACGCCGAGATAGATATCTCCACCGGTCCTCCTTGCAATATCCTTGTATATAGAGTTAGTTTGCATAGTAGTCATATCCTTTCTTGATAAAATTTCTCACAATATCCTATGCCTCACCTCTCTTGCTTATTCGTATAAAACCCAAAAACACAAAAATCGAACAATAAAGAAACCTCCTCTTAGTAAAAAAACAAACTTATTTTAGCATTTTGATTTTAATTATCATCCCTCGCCTGTCAATCTTCAAATTTTAACTACTCTTTGCAGGGTGCTAAAACAAAAAAGAAAAAACAAAAAAGAGGAAAACCAAAGTTTTCAACCTTGATTTTCCTCAAAAAAATACATAAAACTACAATAAAAACAAACAAATTATGTGATTTTTCTTTGTTTTGTTCGATTATGCTAAAATATGACAGTCGCTCTTATTCGTCGGGAGTGAGGGCAGCAATCATTTCTCTAACCTTGTCGCGTACAACCCTTGCGGCATCACAGGGCGAGGCGTCCATAGTAAAGGACTTGTCACGGGCAGAAATTTCTACCGCGCCTCTTTCAAGTGTTCTGGGGCTTACAATCATTCTGACGGGAACGCCAAGCAGGTCTGCGTCCGAGAACATTACACCTGCGCTAACGTTTCTGTCGTCGTAAATAACCTCAACACCGAGTTTTTTCAGTTCTTCGTAGAGTTTGTCGGCGGTTTCCTTAACCACAGGCTCGTCAACTCTCAAAGCGCAGAGGTGAACCTGCCAGGGGGCAATAGTAATAGGCCAAATAGGGCCAAACTTATCGTGGCTAACCTGACAAACCGACGCAACGAGTCTGCCAACCCCGATACCGTAACAGCCCATAATGGGGTATTGAAGTTCACCGTTTGCATCGAGATATTGCATACCCATACTTTCGGTGTATTTTGTGCCGAGTTGGAAAATGTTACCCACCTCGATACCACGGCTAATAGTGATAGCCTTCTTGCCACAAACAGGGCAAATACCGCCCTCTACTGCCTTTGCAAAGTCGGAATATACAACCTCGCCCATATCTCTTGCCATATTCACGTCACGAAGGTGATATCCTTCCTTGTTTGCACCGGCAATAAAGGAGTTTATACCCTCAAGCGACTTGTCGTAAAGGACGGTTATATTCTTGGGAAGACCAATAGGGCCGATAAATCCTGCAACGACTCCCATTTCCTCGGTGACGGTTGCGGGGTGAATTTCTGCACCTATGGTGTTGCGGAGTTTTGTTTCGTTTACATCAAGGTCGCCACGGATGAAGGCGATAACTAAACTATCGTCCTCGTTTCTCTGATACAAAACCGCCTTGCAAGAGCGACTTGCAGGAACACCGAGGAAAGAGCAAACCTCCTCAATGGTCTTTTGCGTAGGAGTGTGTACCTCTACCATATCCTCGACCTCTACCGCCTCGTTTTCCACGATACAGTCGGCCGCCTCCATATTGGAGCGATAGCCACACTCAGGGCAGATAACGATTGTATCTTCGCCAATGTCGGTAAGGAGCATAAATTCGTGCGAAACTCTACCGCCCATCATACCCGAGTCGCTCTTTACGGCAACAACCTCGGGAACACCACAACGGGCAAAAATACGCTCGTATGCGTGATAGCATACATCGTAATACGCTTCCAAATCCTCCTGCGAGGTGTGGAAGGAATATGCGTCCTTCATAGTAAATTCACGGGTACGGATAAGACCGCCACGGCATCTCGGCTCGTCACGGAACTTTGTTTGTATCTGGTAAATCATAAAGGGGTATCTCTGGTAACTCTGTGCCGCATCGCGCGCCAGATGTACTGCCGCCTCCTCGTGAGTCATACCGAGAACCATATCAATCCTGTTCCTGTCCTTAAAGCGGAGAAGTTCCGAGCCAATGCTCTCAAATCTGCCACTCTCCTGCCAGAGTGTTGCAGGCATAACGACAGGGAACATTACCTCCTGACCGTCGATATGATCCATCTCCTCACGCATAATATTTTCAATTTTCTTGGTAATTCTCTTTGCGGGAGTAAACAGCGAGAACACACCTGTTCCCACAGACTTCATATATCCGCCTCTGACCATCAGGGCCTGGCTCTCAACCACGCAGTCGGAGGGTGCTTTCTTAAATCTCTCGCCAAGCAGACTTGCAACCTTCATTTTAATATAATCCTCTCAAAAGAATATTTTCTCTTAATTGTATCATCAAATAATATAAATGTCAAGATATAAAGAGAGTAAAAAGGCTTTAATATGTGGTTATTGTAAACAAAACAGTCGCGGACTTTAGCGTGTTATCCTTAACGGAGAACACGCAGTCAAATCCGTCTTCGACGGGTGAAATCCACCTACGGTGGATGAAATCGCTTTCGCGATGAAATCCTGCTTCGCAGGGTTGTATTCAGACGGATTTGATTTCATCCAAGGGCTTGTCCTTGGATTTCATCCGAACGAAGTGAAGATTTCACTGTTGCTTGCAACGATTTCATTAAACACAAAACCTCGCCCGAGATTCGGGCGAGGTCCTTTTTTTCTGCGTTTTAGGAAAGGAAGATTTGCTAATACTATCTATATATTAGCCGTTTGCCCCACGGTTGTTCTCGTAAGACTCTAGCCATCTTCTTTGGGAGTATAAGAATGCTAATAAATCGCCATAGGTGCGAAGCAATTTTTGATTAGCAGATTTTTGCCAAGGCGAGAAAGGATTTGCAGAGCATACGCGAGTATGGTCAAAAAGGCTTTTGACGCATTGGTGAAAATATGCAATTAAAAATCGATTTGGTTAGTGTTCTTATACCCCATATCTGACCGCAAACACTACCAGCCTCGCGAGTGAGGCGCCCATACAAATAAAACCTC
>JAZUPL010000083.1:0-2742 GCA_045605175.1 Eubacteriales bacterium
TGGTTGTCTTCCTAAGACCGCTTGGCCTCCGACTTGATGTTATCGTCAAACGGGTCTTTCTGCTTTCGTTCCACAAGGTCGAAAAAGTCTTTCGGGGAAACGTCCTCCCCGTACTCGTTTATGATTTTCCACTCACCCGTATCAATATGGTCTTTGAAGAAGTCCTTTAATCCCTCATAGGTTGTGTAGTAAGGGGTGTCCTGGAATAAGAACTTCCAACCCGAACTTGACTTGCCTATGTGAAATTCCTCTTTCCCGTCTTTCCTTGTTGCGTAATAATTAGTTCCCATTCTTATACTCCTGTGCTTTTATGAATTTGACCTTCTTTCCCGAAGGTGTAATAAAGACCATTTCGCTTGTGTGTTCTAATTCTGCGTCTGAGATTTTCGCCCAATCCTCGTCTGATAAAGAGTGTTTAAGATTAAGAGTAAAAGTATCGTTCATTTCCACCACCACGCTATCAATATCACGATAAGGAAGATTGCACTCAACCCTATCTCTATTCCCATTCTCCATAGGTAGAAGTCTTTAAGTGTTTCCAACATCGGTAAACCCCCTATATACCACGATACCGCCTAAAGATTTGATTGCCTTTATAAGTGCATACACCCTCTCTGGGCGAATCTCCTCGTTAAGCATCTCCCTCAATATCTCAATAACGTCCTCGTTCTTCATTACCATTTAATATCTCCTGTATCTTCTCTGCGAAATCCGCTCTGCCCTTGACGTAACCATCTTCAAAACCTTTCTCGTATTGGTTTCGGTCATAGTTTAAGGCTTTTATCAATTCGTCTTTGTCTACCTCAACGTACTGACGGATCGTTGCCATAACGTGGTTTTCTTTCTGCCTTACAAGGTCATTCACAACTTCCTCGTATATCTTTATCGGACTTTCCCACATTCCTCTACCCTCTCAAAACTCCATACGTTAGACCATAACCAAGACCTAACAACGTGGTCTTTGGCATTGATGAAATATACCCTTCTATTGTCTGTTTCAAACCTTACGGCTTTTACGAAATAGACCTTGCCGGATAACAACTCTACTCGGTACATTCTGTTCTCCTCAACGCTTTAGCTGCGTCCTTGTTCTCCCTGTCCGTCACCCATTCCAAATTGGTTATGGAATTGTTCTCCTTGTTCCCGTCTATGTGATTGACTTGGGGAAGGTTAAAGGGGTTGGGGATAAAGGCGTTCGCCACCAATCTGTGGACTTTGAAATGCTTTCTCCCGTTCTCGTTGTAAAGGTGTACCCTTAAATATCCCTTGCTTGTCTGTTCAGGGATTAACCTTTTCCCTGTCGGGGCGTGGTACACGTTCCCCCACGATGTTATAAAATACTGTTCATATCCCTCTATCGGCTTGAATACCTCTAAACTCATAAGATAAACTCCTTTATAAATCGGTTTGCGTAGTCTTTTGTTATCAGACTTCGGTTAATGCCCCGTTCGTTCTTGACAAGCCACGTTTCTTCTATCAACGCTTGAGGTTCAAGTACAAAGTTGTGTTCAGGCTGACAGTTCACAAACCAATACTGTGTAGGCTTTACCGCATTGTCACCCCGTTTGGTGCGATCCTTGTCAATCCAGGACGGCTCTAAAGGCCACCATTGGTTTAGGTAGTGAGGTTTGGAGTGAGGGTTTTCGATTATCAGTTTTAACCCTCTGTCCATACACACAAGCACAAGTTTAGTAATGACCTCGTAGTTGACGCACAACTCGGAATGTTTCTGTAAGGCGTATTCAAGTTTCTTCCTGTCCGGCCACGATGATTGGGAAAAACTTTTCCCAATCATCCATAGGTTGAACTGTGCCTCAAACCTTGTGCAAGGGAAGAACGCAAGCAGCAGATCGTCAGGCTTAAATCTGTCGAAAATGCTCACCCCCCCGCATACGCGGTCTTTATCTCATTGAATAAATCGACCACGTTATCGGTTTCCCCGAAATCGTTACAGATGTCATAGTCCTCTGCGTCTATCCCCATTTTCTTAAATTCGTTCTTGAATGTTCCGCTTTGCTCGAACAGACAATGCACTTTCCCTATTTGCATTGTTTCAAATACCTCTCAAGATACCAAATTGCTTTTTCTATATCCTCTTTCGCGTCGGGGGTCTTTTTACCCGCTCTTGCGATATACTTTATTGCGTTGCCTAAATGGAAACCTAATTCCTTATCTTCGATGAAGTCTATGACTTCGATTTTCCCTTGATAGTATGAGGGGTGGTCTACGTTGCTTTTGTAGTTGTCGCAACCCGTGACCTTGCCCGTTGAAGTGTCAAGTTTTATTCCTTGCATACACTTCTGACTTCGCACTCCGCTTACTCCCACTTTCTCGCAGTCAAGACAATCTACAATGACACCTCCGTTTATTACCCCTCTGTCACAAGAATTGCGGTGCTTACAGGACAAACATATACTCATATCTCTACCCTCGCATATAACTCTTTGGTCTTTAACGTCTGTGCCTCCGCATAGGTCATTCCCTGGGAACGGAGGAATTTAACTCTGTTGTCTATCCCCATTGGTTTAGCTTTCTCGACTTTAGGTTTTCGCTCTATCGCTTTGTGTTCGGGAAGGGGTCTGCCTAACTTTGCGTAGTATCGGTCAAGCTGCGTTCGGTTGTTGTTCAACCTCCGGCACTCGGAACATCTTTTCATATTCGATGAACGGGCAACAAACTCCGATCCGCACATCGGACAAACCCTTATTCCGTAAGTCACTCCATAGGACAATTCTTTGATAC
>JAZUPL010000084.1:0-13129 GCA_045605175.1 Eubacteriales bacterium
AAACCGGTGGTTTTCAACCTTAATTTTCTTCAAACTTGTAAAAAACACAACCGAGGTGCTGCGTAATACAACACCTCGGTGTTTTTATTCGGTTATGCCTAAATGAAGCAGCCCCAAGTTTATCGAGAATTAATAATTCTCTTTTCTAACCTCAAAATATGCCTGAGGATGAGCGCAAACAGGGCAAACGGCAGGAGCCTTCATACCCATAACGAGGTGTCCGCAGTTGCGGCACTCCCACATAGTCATCTCGCCCTTCTCGAATACCTGCTGCATCTGTACGTTGTTACGAAGCGCTCTGTATCTCTCCTCGTGTGCCTTCTCTACTGCTGCAACCGCTCTGAACTGGAACGCAAGAGCCTTGAAGCCCTCTTCCTCTGCCTCTCTTGCAAAGGTCTCGTACATATCGGTCCACTCGTAGTTCTCGCCCTCTGCTGCTGCAGCAAGGTTAGCCGCGGTGTCACCAAGTCCGCCAAGCGCCTTGAACCAAAGTTTTGCGTGCTCTTTCTCGTTCTCTGCGGTCTGGAGGAAGATAGCGGCAATCTGCTCATAGCCCTCTTTCTTTGCAACCGATGCAAAATAGGTGTACTTGTTTCTTGCCTGGGACTCGCCTGCGAAAGCGGTCATAAGGTTCTGCTCTGTTTTTGTTCCCTTAAGATTCATTGTTTTTTCTCCTTAATATGTTGTTAAATAAAGTTATGTGATTTTAATTAAACTGCACTTCTGTCGGCTTCTACCTGCTCGCACTCTTTGCACAAGCACCTGACCTTTAATTCATAGGAGTCAAAATGAAGTCCGACGGCATCAAACAAAATACTATCAAATCCGTCAATATCGAAATCCCACACCTTGTCACACCTCTGACAAACCAAGTGACCGTGAGGTATAAACGAACCGTCGTATCTGTCACGAGAGGCATCGCCTGTTATCCTGCGAATTAGTTTCTCGCCCTCAAGAGCCTTAAGGTTGTTATAGACGGTCGCAAGAGATATCCCGGGGAGTCTTTCTCTTGCCAGATTAAAAATTTCGTCGGCGGTATGATGGCACTTGTCCGACCTGACTATGTCAAGAATCGCGGCTCGCTGCTTTGTCATTTCATCATACGCTCCTTCTGTTAGGGTTTTTGCCGTACAATGTTATTATACAACACCGATTTTTATTTGTCAATAGCATTTTTAGAATTTTTCTAATTTTTTTAGAATTATTCTAAAATAAAATTTAACAACGATTCCTAAATATCCATATATTATAGAAAAACTGTTGAAATTTGAAGATTGTTTTACTATTTAGAAACCCCAACGACTGCATCCTGCTATTGACTGCGCACTAAATATTTGATATAATCCATATATAATATAATGAGGTGTTTTAATGGATATTCCTTTATTAATTTTAATTATTTCAAGTTCTATTCTTTTTATTATTGGATTAATTTTACTTTTGGCATACGTTACCTTTGCCATAACCTTTAAGAGGCAGAAAAAACCTACTATGCCCTACGACGGATTGGACAGGCCCTCATTCCATAGACAAAGGGAGCATTCAAAAGCGCTTATCGACTATATAAGTTCGGTAGAGTGGCAGAGAGTGAGTACCACCGCCCACGACGGAACTACTCTTTCCGCCCTTTACCACCACGCAGGCGACAACTATCCTTTACAAATCATGTGCCACGGATACAAGAGTCACCCGCTAAAAGATATGTCAGGCGGCGGCACAGAGGCATTGAAAAGAGGATACAACCTACTCCTTATCGAACACAGGGCGCACCACACAAGTGGTGGAAAATGCCTCACTTTCGGTGCAAAAGAGTGCTATGATATACAGTCGTGGGTGAACTGGCACAACGAAAAATTTAACACGGGTATGCCTATCGTTCTTGTTGGCATCTCTATGGGTGCGGCGACCGTAATACTCGCCTCCGCACTAGACCTGCCAGAAAACGTGCGTTGCGTTATAGCCGACTGTCCATACAGTAGCGCCGAGGAAATTCTCAAAAAGGAAATTGCTAAAAGACACCTACCCGTGTGCATTTTTTATCCTCTTATGTGTCTTGGCGCCCGTCTTTTTGGTGGTTTTGAAATAGATAAAGCAAATGTCACCGACGCGGCGAAGAAAAAGCGTCTGCCCCTGTTGCTTTTACACGGTGAGGATGATGATTTTGTTCCGCTTTCGATGTCAAGAAAAATAGCCGAGGCAGCAAGCGGCGAGTGCCATCTTCACACCTTCCCAGAGGCAAGACACGGCACCTCATACCTACAAGATCCCGTAAGATATATGAAAATAGTCGACGATTTTTTGTCAGTGCATTTAGGAGATAAGGAATGAACAACTGCAACCTTCACGGTTTTCTGATCGAAAAAGAGGAAAGAGTAGATTACCTTGACGCAACTCTTGTAACCCTGCGTCACCAAAAAACCAAAATGCCCCTCTTTTTTCTCGATCGCCCCGATAACAATAAGTCCTTTGCAATAGGGTTTATCACCCGTCCGGAGGACGATAGCGGAGTTTTTCACATCATAGAACATTCGGTGCTATGCGGCTCAAAAAAATATCCCGTCAAAGAGCCCTTTGCCGAACTTATGAAAAGCACGGTAAGCACCTACCTCAACGCACTAACCTACCAGAGGTTTACCCTATACCCCGTGTCAAGTTATATAGACAAGGCTCTTTTTGATATGATGGACGTATATCTTGACGCAGTGTTTAACCCCCTCGTGCTTGAAAACGAACTTATCTTTTTGCAAGAGGGACACCGATTGGAAATTGACGAGGACGGAAATCTCGTGCCAAACGGAGTAGTTTTCAACGAAATGCGCGACGGATTTATGTCCTTCTCATCTCTTGCCGCTTTATACACTTCAAGAATTCTTGAGCCTAACGCTCCGGGCGGGTTTTGCTCGGGAGGAGTGCCAAAGGATATACTTAATCTGACATACGATGATTTTATCAGAATTTTGCGCGAGCATTATCACCCCTCAAATGCCTTTTGTTTTCTCGACGGCAGCGTCGATATCGAGAGGGCACTCGCCACTATTAACGGATACGTGTCCGCCTTTGACTACAAGGAATACCCAAAAATCGAGTCACAAAGAGTAGAACCTATAACCGAGCCACGCTTTGAAAGATATCCGATAACAGACGATGAAAACAACTCGACAAAGGTTCTGACCTACAACACCATCACCACCCCAAAAGAAGAGGAGGAGTTGACCGCCGCCGCCTTTAATATCCTTATTGACGCCTTGGCATCCTCCGAGAATTCTCCCCTGCAAGAGGCGGTTCTGGACCTGGGATTATGCAACAAAATGTCAATGTCTCTTTACAATGTGGCAACCGTGTCCACAGCATTCGCCGGCGTAGAAGAGGGGCGAGAACTCGAACTTGTCGAAAAATATCAAGCCCTGCTTGAAGAACGAATAGACGAATTTATCGACAAATGCGACCTTTTGGCAAGTATAAACTCCTATGAATTCTTTATAAGAGAGCAAGACTACGGTGGAACTCCCCGAGGAATTGAGTATATTTGCAATATGGCGGACTACTACGCCGACGGTCAGGCAGCAGTAAACGCCCTGTGTTACGTTAAGCATTACGCCACCCTCAGAACGCTTATAGGCACAGACTACTTCCACAAACTGGCGCGTACCCATTTAGTAGAAAACAAACGCTCTATTCTTTGTATGCGTCCGACCACCGAAGAGATGAGCGACGGTGTAGATGATTACATTTGCCAAATCGAAAAGAGCCTGACCGAAGAGGATAAGGCATCTATCAAAGAAAAAGAGAAGCTTCTCAAAATTTGGCAAGGCACTCAAGACACGCAAGAAGCCCTTGACACTATCCCCAAACTTGCCATATCCGATATTTACTTTATTGAAGATAAAACCACGACGGTTGTATCCACCTGCCTTGGGGCAAAGGTGATTTCGCACCCGATATCCACCTGTGGTATAACCTACCTAAATCTTCTCTTTGATATAACCGACCTTACTCCCGACGAATTGCTCCACCTGCAACTTTTTTTGGCAGTATTCAGGAATTTTGAAAGAGAAAACCTCACACCGCAAGAGGTCGAGGTGCTGGTTAAGACACACCTTGGCGAATTTGGTAGGCTTATTTCGGTTATCAGAACAAAAGACTGTGGGACAAGGCTATATCTAAGATTTTCCACAAGTTTCATAGATGACAACACCGATAACGCCATAGACGTTATAACAAGGCTTATATGCACACCCGTGTTAAATAATCCGACTATAATCGAGCGAAGAATTGACCGGTGGCTTGATTCAAGAAAAGAGAGTTATCGCACGGGTACTACAAACTCCAGAATTGCAACGAGCGGCTATGACTCGCTTGGATATATCAACGAAAACCTCTATGGCATAAAGTTTTATGATAAAATCCTTTCGCTTGGTGCAAAGGGGTGTGCAGAAATGAGCAAGGAAATTATTAAAATCTTTGAAAGGGTAATAACTCAGAAAAGACTAACTATTTCTAAGTGCGGCTCACTCTCGGAAGATAAACTCCTTCCCCTCGTTTGTAAGATACCCGTAGGCGAGGAAATATCCCCGTATGACTACAACTACCACCCCACCCCTAAAAACCAGGTAATCACGACCGACGAGGCGGTAGCAAAATGCGCCCTGGCAGTTTCTATCCCGAAGAGCGAAAACGACAGAGATATTCCGATAGCAAGGGTATTATCCTCCATTCTCGATTACGAAGTGCTTTGGAACGAGATACGCATTAAAGGCGGAGCATATTCCACAGGTCTTTTGATAAACCGTGACAGAAATATTCTCTTGTGCTATTCGGCAAGCGATCCAAACCCGACAAGGTCTATTGAAGTGTTCAGGAGCATTGGTAAAATAACCCGTGAGTTTATAGAGAACTCTGATGATCTTGATAGTTTTATCATCTCGGCATACAGCGATGCCACGCCCCTGAGAACACCGAGAATGGATGGCGAGAGAGCCACCGATCTCTACCTCTCCGGAAAGGAACTTGAAAGGGTAGAAAAACTCCGTCAAAACATACTCACGGTAACAAAAGAGGAACTGCTCCGTGCCTGCGATTTACTCTTTGCACTCAAAGACGGCACTTACTCTGTAATGTGTACCGAGGAGGTTGCAAAACAATTGCCGGACGAGTGGAATTTATACTACCGACTTTAAGTAAATAATTGTTTACAATTAGTAATAAAGCCTTGCAAGAAAACGACGTCTTGCAAGGCTTTATTCTGTTGTTTCGTGAGGGTATGTGTCGCATTTTTCAAGATTTCACTTGCCCTTTACCCTTACAAAAGCATTGTTTTCAAAGTTTTGATACAAAGTAGAAAAAGCAAAATGTTATCAGCGATTGTCTTGTTAAAATCACCACTTACAATCCCCTATACGTGTTATTTTTTCACCTCTTTATATCCATCTGCGAGGGCGTTTTCAACTATCCCAACCAAGAGGTCGGATATTCTATCCATAGCCTCCACCGACACGAATTCAAAGCGAGAGTGGAAATTATATCCACCGGTGCAGAGATTGGGACAAGGCAGACCCATAAATGAAAGGCGAGCCCCATCCGTTCCACCACGTATAGGGTTAACTTTCGGCACAATACCGAGCGATTCCATAGCCGTTTTCGCTCTGTCGATAATAAACATATTCTCTACTATCTTCTCACTCATATTATAATAACTGTCGGTTATTATAACCTCTACTGTTCCCTCTCCATACCTTTCATTAAAGGCATTTACAACGCTTACAAAATGCTCCTTTTTCTTTTCAAACAGGGGCATGGAATGGTCGCGAATAATATAGGAGAGTTTTGCCACTTCACAGCCACCCTCTATGGAAAGCAAATGATAGAAGCCCTCGTACCCATCGGTTCGCTCGGGAATCTCGTCCTCGGTCAATCTGCTTACAAACTCTGCCGCTATTCTCGCCGCGTTCTTCATTTTATCCTTGGCAGAGCCTGGGTGAATGGAAACACCGTTAATTTTCACCTTGGCAGAGGCGGCGTTAAAGTTTTCGTATTCTATCTCACCAAGAGCGCCACCGTCCACAGTATAGGCATAATCTGCCCCAAACCTCTGTACGTCAAAGTGGTCTGCCCCCTCACCAATTTCCTCGTCCGGAGTGAACGCCACCGAAATTTTGCCGTGTGGAATGTCCTCTCTTACAATTCTTTCAAGAGCGGTCATAATCTCGGCTATACCAGCCTTGTCGTCTGCACCGATAAGCGTCGTGCCGTCCGAGGTTATTATATGTTGACCACACAGGTCGTTAAGGTAAGGGTAGTCCTCCACGGTCATATATATCCCTTTTTCCTCATTGAGGAGAATATCCCCGCCCTGGTAGTACACTATATTGCACCTGACATTTTCACCACTCGCCTCGTCAGAGGTGTCCATGTGCGAAATAAAGCCAAGAGAATTTGCCCCCTCCCTGTTTGCAGGCAAAGAAGCATAGACATATCCAAACTCGTCCACCGTAGCATTTTCAAGCCCTATTTCGTGAAGTTCATCGCACAGTTTCTTTGCAAGGACTAACTGCCCCGGGCTCGAAGGAGTCTTCCCGCTATCCTCGACCGAGGTAGTCGTATATTTTGTATATTCTATAAATCTCTCGTAGCATCTTCTCATAACATTCACCTTTTTATATTTGATTATATTTTTACGGTCGTTTGCTTGTCTGCACATCGGATTATTCTTTCTAATTCCGACGCAAACAGACCTTTTAATTATATCACAACAAAGTCGTTTTTGCAATCTCAAGTTGTTTTTTGTGTTAATTTTAGAAGAAAAAATCTAACAAAAACCGCAATTCAAATCAAAAAAACGCCAAATTTACCCCGTATTTCTATCATTATTTGCAAAAAATACAATTTTTAAAAAAAATCACCAAATATTTTTGTATAATTGTTGACATTGTAAAAGGGGTATGCTAAAATAAAATAAAATATGTAATATAAAATATTTTATTATATATTTATATATATGTAAACAATTTATTCACAAGCAAAAACACGAGATATAAAACTAATCAAACAAGGAGAAAAAGCAATGCCTGAAATCAAGTATGAAGTAGTTGACAGAATCGGCATCGTTAGCGAAGGAAACAACGGCTGGAATAAGGAACTTAACCTTATCAGTTGGAACGAGAGAGAACCCGTTTACGATATCCGTACCTGGTCCCCCGACCACGAGAAGATGGGTAAGGGTGTTACTATCACGGTTGAAGAAGCAAAGGTTCTTCGCGATATGCTCAACAATCTTAACCTCGACTAATTCACATAAAGAACCGACTTGCCGGGAGGCAGGTCGGTTCTTTTTTGTTTTTATAGGTTTTTCAGGCTCGTTAGTTTTTTACTCAACCACCAATAAATAATTTCGCCTTATCTTCCGTCTATGCCCCTCTTTTTACACCGGTTTTTCCTCTTCAAGAATTGCTTCCGCCTCGGTCAAAAGAGCCGCACCAGACTCTTCTATTTTCTTTGTTGTGTCGGCATTGAACCTTGCCTTAAATCTGTCCACAATATCGCCAAAGAAGCCGCGTAGTCCTCCTCTGCTCTCTTTTGGCATCTCGTCCTCATCGTGAATAAACTTTGCTATTAGAGTGTCTATAAGTTTTACCGTTTTCGCTTGCGCACTTCGTTTTTCCCTCTCCCTGTCCATTATCTCTGTGTAGTTTTCTGCACCGACTCTGGCACCTATGAGGGTTGGGGCAAAGGTGTCCTCCAATTTTCTCTGGACAAACCGTTTGCCAAGTCGCTTTTCCAAAAGGTCATAGAGGAAAGACAAAACCGGATTGGTTATTCCAATCTCGTCAAAGAACAGGTCTGCTATACGGTGGTTGGGTTGTTCATTCATTCGCATAACAAGACTGCCGTCATCGCCAAAGGAGAATTTCAAAAGCCTTACATTAGGCATCTCAGGGAATAAGAGTTCGAGTTTATACAGCATATTCCTGTCCTCGTCCTCCATAGCCTCTCCCATAACCCTAACGAGGTATTTCTCACCATGATACTCAAAAACCGTGCTCTTAAAGTCGGAAAAGCCTATCTCAAGACGGAATGACTCTCCCCCCTCCGAGAAGATGAAGAACATTTTATCTCCCTGGCGTTCAAAAGACACACCGTCTATGGAGTTTTTCAGGTTGTTTTGCATAGCCCGTATAAACAGAGGCATAATTCCAAAATTATTCTTTGTAAAATTATACCTTCCGATAAGATCGCTCCACTCTTCGGGGTAGGAGTACTGCTTCCTAAATCCAAGGCGATACCCGAGACTCTTCCTTTTTTTCGGAACGAAGGGGCGAATCCAATGCCTGCCCTCAAAGAAATGCTCCTCCACCTCCAAAAGGTCGGTGTAGTCACCACTGAAGCAGGATTCGGACAGGTCATTTGACAAATCCCCCGACAAATATCTTTCGACAATAGCCATAGCAGGGCTGTTTTGGAATAACTCGTTATTGCCCGAGTTTACAGCAACCAGAGTTCTATTTTTAGGGCTAATCCAAACGTTTTGCCCAAGCATGCCATTAAATAGAAACACGTCGGAATCTCTTGATACCCATAATTGATATCCGTAATTATAGTTGCCTATTACAAGGGGGGTATTTATCTGTATGCTGGTGCTTTCCTTTACCCATTGTTCAGATAGTATTCTCTTTCCCTCAAACACACCACCGTCGAGCATCATCTGACCGAGTTTTGCCCAACTCTCCACCGAGGCAAAAATTCCCCAGCCGCCCTTCTCAATTCCCTCAGGTCCCATTTCCCAGAAGAAATTTTCTATGCCAAGGGGATCTAAAAGGCGAGGGCGAAGAAATTCTGTAAGAGTCTGCCCGGTAATTCGATTTACTATCCTGCCAAGGATATAAGAATTCATACTGTTGTAGTGGAAATCGCTTCCCGGCTCAAAATTCATCGCCGAGTCAAAGAAAGCCTCCGTCCATTTTGTTTCACTAACCGAGCCTGCCTCGGAAAACTTTATTCCCGTGGACATAATAAGCAGGTGCTTTACCGTTATTTTGGGGAAACGCTTGTCACGGTAGTGAATTTCGGGGAATAGCGACACAAGGGTGGTGTCCACAGATAAAAGCCCCGCATCAACGAGCATTCCGATAGCCATACCCGTCACCGTCTTTGACATCGAGTGGGACAAGTGCCAGATATTAACATCATAGCCGGGGTGACTGCACTCGCATATAACCTCTTTATCCTTGACAACCATAATGTTGTGAATATTCGCCCTTTTCTCCTTTTCGAGAGCACGGAGCATAGCCATCATTCTGCCCGAGGTCACGCCGCGATGCTCAGGATAGGTGCGACGAAAATACTGTTTTTCTTCGCTTGGCAACTCGGTCTTTTGCGGATAATAGGGTACTACCGACGGATTTGACTTTCCGGTCATGATAAGTCCTGCACCGAGTTCAATACTTCTTCTCAACCACTTTTCCATACTCTCTCCTCCCTGTTGTCTAAACAAAATTGCTTAAATTTTCCCCGCTGAATTTATCTATATACTTTAATTGTAGCACAAAAATATTAAAAAATATACACATAAACTATATATTTATTTTTTTATAATTATTACTATAAAAAAGACGCTATGTTTTGCCATAACGTCTTTCATATAAAACCACAGAGGTGATAATGTCGCCATTTATGACAAATCTATGCATCACGCACCCGCCGCCAAGGCAGGAAATGGCGAGTTTCATAGCATTAACCCTAAAGGCCATTTTTACCTGATTATATCAAAAAACACCCACGAGGTTAATAATGCCACTAACTTAATAAAGTAGGATTTGACTCAAAGGGCAAGCGCGGGAATAAGGTCGGCAACAAGACCAAATAACACGCCCGAAGCGACAAGAATACCAATAATCAATAGATTCTCCTTCACACGTTTGTTCATTCGCAAAAGCACAAGAAGACCGACGCCCGCCCCCGACAAGAGGCCGGAAATCATAGTGCCACTCGTAATTATCCCGCTAACAGCAAGTTTGGTAAGTGCCACCGAAGCCGCACAGTTTGGAATAAGACCGACAAGGGCAGAAATAAGGTGGCTTATAACGGGCAGATCTATCATTATAGCACCAATACCGTCACCAACAAAGAAAATTATAGAATTTATCACAACAGTGACAAGATAAATAAAGAATGACACGGTAAAAGTGTGGTGAAGGGCGGACATAAAAATGCCCCTCTCACAATGGCAGTCATCGTTTTCACAAATCTCGTCAATATCTATCTCCTCCTCCTTCTTCATCAGGCGAAGGATGAAATCCACCACAAATCCGACAAACAATCCGACGACAATTTTGTAAACAATTATTAGCATAGCCGTGCCGATATCAACATCGTCTGCCAGCATTATAGGAAGCATCTCATCAGAGGTTGAAAGGAAGACTGCAAGCAGTGTTCCGAGGGTTATCACCCTACCCGTGTAAAGATTTGAAGCAATTGTAGAAAATCCACACTGTGGAACAGCACCAAGAGCGCCGCCCACAAGAGGCCCAAATTTGCCCGCCTTTTTCATAATTCCTCTCGTGCCTTCTGACGCCTTATGCTCTATGAACTCCATAAGCAGATAGGCAAGGAAAAGGAACAGAACGAGTTTTAATGTATCAAAAAGGGCGTGGAGCAAAACCTCGTCAACAAACGCACCGAAAGAGCCAAAATGCTCAATAAGAAAGGCGCTTGTCCCCGAGTGACCGCCATGCTCACTCTCTGCCTCAAGCAAAGTAAAATAGACATTTCCTTTCATAATTTCTCCCTCTCTTCACAGGTTATCTTTCCACCTTGACACGCATTTTCTTTTATGGTTCTATCGCACTCGTGGCACCCTGTGTCAGAATTTGCTCTTTCAACAGCGTGATTATCTTCCGCATTCTCTTGTTTCACATATAGGCACGTGGTGCATTTGCCGAGAAGCATCTCGCCCTCGTCTATTTCAAATCCCCCGATACGCACAAGCGCGTCCCTTATTCCATCGCTCACCCCCTCGTCAAGGTGAATAAGCCTACCGCACTCCTTGCACTTGAGGTGAAGATGATGTTTACAATGCTCGTCACCCACATATTGGTATGTCACGTGTCGGGTCTTTCCGTCACCCAAGCGACGAAGAGTGCCACATTCAACCAAGGAGGAAACCAAGCGATACACAGTGCTCCTACCGTGACCATCGGGCAATATTTTTTCGCAGATCTCGGCAAGCGACAAAGATTTGTTGCTATTATTTCTAAGCAGTTCTATGACCTGCTCTTTTTTTCCTGTCTGATATTTCATACTCATACCTCAAAAATGAGAATTACTCTCAAATGTAGTTATAATAATACTACAAGGTCTTAAAAATGTCAAGAGAAAAAAGGAAAAATCCTGCTTGCCACAGAATTTTTCCTTTTAATTATATACTTTTATGCCTCAAAACTAACCGTACCTATATAGACGTTGTGATTATCATCCCCCATAGCCGAATAATATTCGTCATAGGTCAACTCCTCACTCTCGCCAAGGCGCAAAACCAGATTGTCCTTGTTCGGGAAGGTTAGAACGCACCCGTTTTCGTTAATAGAAGAAACAAGAAAACTGCCGTCCTCCTGTTGGTGCAACTTAAAGCGAGTTCCAAGTTCTACCTCGAACTCCTCCTCTATAATATCGTCAAGCATAAGGCTCCCAAAACTATAAAACTCGTAAACATACTTAAATCTAATTCGTGCCATTCTTTCTCCTCCTTCAAAGTAAAGTAATTCTACCACAATAATTGCTGTTTGTAAAGTACAACAGATAAAAATATTGACTTCCCCCTCCCCTTATGCTACAATTAAATAACAAAATATAGTGTGTATTTTTATCGAAGGAGGATCAATGCAAATTTCCGACCTTATCCTTAACGTAGCATCTCTATTTATAATGATGATACCCGGAATAATTCTAAAGAAAACCAACCTCGTTGACGATGGCTTTGGCAAGGGATTGTCAAACCTGATACTTTATATCGCGCAACCCTGCCTGATAGTTTATGCATATCTCGACTCTTCATCAAACCTTTCGGATATATGGCATCACGTCCTCTTGACCTTTGTTTTGTCGCTTATAGTTCACATAGTTTTTGCGTTTGTGGCAATACCCGTGTTCAGAAAAGCGCCCAAGGAAAGGGCGGGAATGCTTAAATTTGCCACCGTATTCTCCAACGCGGCATTTATGGGAATACCTCTAATTATAGCAATTATGGGGACAGAAGCAGCCATTTACGCCTCGGTTTACAACATCTCATTTAACCTCTTTCTTTGGACCCTTGGCGTTCATTTCTGCACGAGGCGCGAAGAAGATGATATGGACGGTGACGGCGACTCGGATATAATCGACGCCCATTTGAGCGCAAGCAAAAACATAAAAAAAGAACGTCCCATATTAAAGGTGCTCTTCCACCCTGTAACTCTCGCCTCGGTGATAGGTCTTTTACTCCTTTCGTTTGGGGTGAATGTGCCATTGCTCGAAAGCAACAATCTCGCAATTATCTCCGACTCTCTTGCTATGCTCAAAGGACTTGTGGCACCGCTTTCTATGACGGTTATAGGACTCAGAGTTGCAGAGATAGACCTTGTGGGCTTTTTTGGCGACTTGTATATGTATGTATTTCTGTTTCTTCGTCACCTTGCCCTGCCTCTTGCGGTTCTCGGACTTATTCTGCTCTCGAATCTTGTCGGAATAAATATTGACAAAGACGTGGCAGAGGTCACACTTATAATGGCATCTGCCCCCGCCGCATCAAGCGCCACTATGTTTGCCGAAAAATACGGGTGTGACGCGAAATACGTATCCCGCCTTGTCGTGGTTTCTACGCTCTTGTCCATCGCCACAATGCCTTTAATTTTGATGCTTTACAATATTTAGAGGATGTTGGTGGTATTCGCAAGGCGGCTGTAAATACAAAGCATACATTGGTAGTTAAACACACCGCAAGAAGAAAAACAAGGGGCTGCTTCATTTAGGCATAACCGAATAAAAACACCGAGGTGTTGTATTATGATATGCACCCCAAAAGTTAGACACTTTTGGAGGTGCATATTTTTTATGGCAAAGAAAGGTCAAATTCAAAAAAGGTACTCGACGGAATTCAAAG
>JAZUPL010000085.1:0-3071 GCA_045605175.1 Eubacteriales bacterium
ACCGCTTGGCCTCCGACTTCCCCCTCCCCGAAAAGGAAGGTCTGTTATTCACTACCCAAACAGGGAACGCAAAGAATCGTGACGGACAGAGGGGATATTGGTTAAGGGTAAAATTGGAGATGGAAAAGATCACCGGACACTCTATGCCCGAAGATTTAGTTATGTATTGTTTAAGGCACGATTACGGAACAAGGTGCGTTGAGGCTGATGTCAATATGGAAACCATATCTAAAACGATGGGTCACTCTAACGTAGGCTTTACTTCCAGGGTCTACTTACACCAAACAGACGAATTAGTGCTTGACGCACTATCACGGCTAAATGCTCATAGTGGACAATCTTTGGACAGACACCCTCAAAACCATTGAAAAATGCACTCCTAATGCTTGCCTGGGGGTCAAGAGGCCTCGGGTTCAAGTCCCGACACTCCGACCACAAAAAAGAGCCTGAAATCGTTGAAATTTCAAGGCTCTTTTCATTTTCTCCCCCTGTACCAAAATCTATCCAATCAAGTACAGATATGTATAATAGCGTGGACAAAAGTGTGGACAGACCATTTTTCACTTGGCTAAATTTTTGCACACCCCTAAAATCGCCCCGTAGAGAAGTTTTTTATTGTAAAGGATAAATGTATCGACCCTTAACAAAAATCCTCTCTAACAGACAGAAACAGACCCCAAAACGGGGTCTGCCCTGCCGAAAGGAGGTGAGGTAATTATTCTACCTTGTTGTTGTAATAGTTCTTTGTGGATATTCCCAGGAGTACGCCGAGGAAGGTGTCTATTGCGGTTATAGTACCTACTATCTGTTCTGCATACGGGAAATCCCATATAGATGCAAGTGCGAAGTACAGAGTACCTAAAGCGGGAAGAAGTATCTGTGCGATCCACTTGAGAACGTCATAAACTTTATTGGAAAAGAGTATCATTAGTTTACCTCCAATGTAACATCTATCTTCCGTCCGAGAACTCTTGCGAATAACTCTTCTTCGTTGGAATCGAGAAGTCTTTTATTAGAAGAATCGTATAGAGGGCAGAGTTCCGTTCGGGAAATCTTAATTGATAAGGGTTGAGTGATGGTAAGGGTAGTCACGCTACCCAATATTTC
The DNA here is from genome assembly GCA_045605175.1 of Eubacteriales bacterium. Classification (GTDB taxonomy): domain Bacteria; phylum Bacillota; class Clostridia; order Oscillospirales; family CAG-272; genus UBA1740. The sequence continues at coordinate 1,108 of JAZUPL010000085.1, forward strand.
AAGTTTGGTGTTCATAGTTCGGGATTGAGTATCTTGCCTATTACTATCGGGAAGGACACGGAGGCAACCGCATCTGTTCCGTCCATAGCGTAAAGCTGTGCCTCTGCATCTCCTTGTTTTAACGATAAACTCTCTGTTGGGGTTAAGGTCACTTCTACGATGGAATCCTCACCCTCTAACGTAGCGGTGGTTTCTTTGGTAATGAGGGTGTCCATCTGTTTGATGTAGACGAAACACTCATAAGAGGTGAGGTCTATACCTTCTGCGGTGAAGGTTAATGTCGGTGTAGTCTTTTGGATAATCATTTCGATACCTCGTGCGCTGCTATGTCCTGTAAAAATGCGTGGTATTCAATCTGCGCTGCCTGTGCCGCTGCCCTTGCCCTCTCTACGTTGCCGTTGTTGTGTCCGTCTGTGAGGGCATTTGCGACCACTATCGAGAGTTGCAAGGTTGCGTCAATCATTTTCATAGAAAGCCGGGATTCCCTCTCCCGCATCTTCGCCTGTTCCTCTGCCTTATCGTCTTTTTGTTTCTGCTCTTCCTGTGCTTTGGTGGCGTTCTTCCCTATGATAGCGACTATTATCGTTCCTACTACCGGGAACACTATCGCCAATACCCTTATGATTGTGTCTACCATCTTCAACCTCCTATCCCTAACGCTCTTCTTGTTAAAGGCCCGCACGATCCGTCTGCCTTTAGCCCTAAAGCCTTTTGTGCCGCCATTAACCTTTTGCGTGTGCCAAGTCCGAATATCCCGTCTACCTCTAATCCACCTAAAACAATTTGAAGTATCTTCACATCATCCCCCCGCTTGCCGAATGACAGATTGCGAGTAATCGGGGGAAGGTTTCGGAAGTAGACACAAGTTACCGTTGCCACTCTGCGAGTACCTTCGGGATAAAAGCCGAGTTTTGCACGATTAGACCATTCAGAGGTAGAGCCGCCGCCATCCTGGAGGACAAAGAATTTCACCTTCTTGCCCTGTTTGATAACGTACTCATTCACCGCTTTTGCAAAAGCCTGTTCGTAGGTAGCGTGTGAGGATTGAGCGATTATAGGCCATCCGTCTGTGGTTACGCCTATGCCGTTGCGAGTGCGTTTACCGCCAAGAGGATAGTTGACTATGACGTTTCCGAATTTGATAGCGTCAGAATACCCTCTGCATCCGTTTAAGGCGTTGACGTAGACATCTTCGGATTTCCCGCCATAGCCGAAGTCCCCGTCCTCGTTTCGGACGTAGGTATAACCCTCGCCTGTTTTCATATCGAATAGTCCGAGGTTAAAGCAGAGGTCGGCATCACCGCACCAATCCTTTACTGTCTTAACTTGTCGGGATTTATACTTCTGACCGCCAAATCTGACTTCATAGATTTTGGGGTCGAGTAAAAGGATGTTGTTGCTCATCGCCAATCCCTCACTTTAAATTCTGTCTGCCCGAATAAAACGTCCGAGCCTATCTCGCAATGATACCCCCAAGAGTAAAGACCTATCGCTCCTATCTCTTGTGCAAGGTCGCACGATTTCTTCCACCAATCAATCCACTTGTTGTTTTCTGTGGTAGAGGTTTTCCACGATACGTCAAACGCCCAAGAACGGAGATGTGCGGAGTTGGGATCACCGCCCACGCTTGCATTGAATGAGGGTGTCCGATACAGGGAGTTGATGTCCAAGCGTCCGAAGTGGTTTCGGGTGTTTTGGAGCATATTCAACAGTTTCCACGCCCTTGCGTCAGGGAGGACGAATTTTACTTCATCCTCTGCCTGATTGTTTGCAAGTTCCCAGACCCTAAAGTTCGGCAAGATGTAGAAGTTCCTGTCGAGCATAGCGTCTATTGTTTCGTTTGTAGGTAGCCATAAACGGCTATTGATAGTGTCCATTACTGTCCTAACTTCTTGTCGATATAGAGTGCCGTATCGCAACGATAGACCACGTTTACGGCATCTGCCTCACTTGAGCAATCCGTA
>JAZUPL010000086.1:0-27379 GCA_045605175.1 Eubacteriales bacterium
ATGTTTGACCGCTCTTTTTCTTTTTTGGTGTAGGCTCCAGACCTCGATGTTTGCCCTGCAAACCAAGTCCTGGACGCTCGCAGGCTCGCTATTCCGTCGCTTCGCTCCTTACACCCGCACCAAAAAAGCCGACAAGTGTTAACTGTCGGCTTTTCAACTAAATCCACCCTTCGGCTGGGTGAAATATTGCATAGCAATATGAAATACGCCTTTGGCGTGTGAAATCGCTGAGTCGGTGGGTGGATTTAATTTCATCTAAGGTGGAACACCGAAGATTTCATCCAAGCCTTGCTTGGATTTCATCCTGCCCTGCAGGATTTCATTATTAAAACAGTTATGTTATCCTGACCACTCTTTTTATATATTCTCCTGACTTTAATCTATATTCCTAAATAATTATTTATAGTGCATATAAATTCCCAAAGTTTAGTCGTTGCCTCACGACACAAGCAATCTATATATTCGCTTTTTTTAATTTTGCTACACCACTCTGTTGGTATTGCATCGAAACCATACAGAGCACCAGCAAGACCGCCCGCGATAGCACCAACGGTGTCTGTATCCTCGCCAAGGTTTACAGCCTTCAAGACGCATTCCTTATAACTGTCGGTACTCAAAAGGCAATACAGAGCCGCCTCCAAACTGTCAACAACATAGCCCGTGCTCCTTATTTCTTCTATCCTGACCGCTTCAGTATCCCCCTTTGCAAGTTCAATAAGGCGAGCGAGCCTATTTTTGTAATGACTAAACTCCTCCTCGTCGGCATAAAATCTCATCGCTTTATTTAGACCTGAAATTATGCTCGACTTATCAAGGGGCAGAATTCTATCCTCCAAAATTTCCCAAAGGACAAAAGTATAAATGCCGCATCCAATCAACGACCTCTTGTGTCTGTGGGTTAAGGAAGATAAATTATGTATAACCGATATAGCATCCTTAATATTTACCCCGTGATAGTACAAAAAAGGCACAATAGGGTGTATTCGCATAAGCGAGCCGTTTCCGTTGGAGTTTTCGTCCGACAGTCCGCAATCAAGAGGGTTCATTTCCTCATCACTGATAAAATCCGATATACTTGACATACAAGTAACGCCTATATCAAATAATTCACCTGTTGGCGTATATTCCCCATCGGTGTACCAATGGGCAAAGTTATACATTATATCCCGATAGTCTATACTGCCTTTTTTAAGGCTATCGAGGGTGGCAAGAGCCATACTCGTATCATCAGACCAGCAACCCTCTGGCACAGGGTAAGTACCAAAGCCCCGCATACCTGTAACAGGGTTTCTTTTTAGTTCCTCTCTTGAAGAAAACTCTACGGGCACACCAAGCGCATCCCCTACTGCGTGACCGAACATCACCGATCTCGTCGCTTCATAAATAAGACTCCGATTATTTTCTTTCTGCATATACCTCTCCTTACTACAATCATTTTGTATGTGGTTATATTAAATCAACTATTTGCAAAATATGTGCAATAAAAAATCCACTATACAACCAATACTATAACTTATTCTTCCAGCACCTTCTTCCATGCCTCCTCGTCAACCAAAGGTTTTTCGCAACGTTCATAGGATATGAAACTGCACATAGCGTCATAGGATTTTGCAATTCCGTCGGTGCTTTGGCTATAATTAGCCGCCCTTTCTCGCCTGATACCTATGCTATCTGCTGTTTGTATTGAGTCAATATTCGCTCCAACAAATATAAACTCCCAGCCGCACTTCTCTGTCTGCTCGGTTATCATTGTCTTTATAGTATCACGAGTGTAATTTCTGCTTGCATTTTCCATACCGTCGGTTGTAATAACGAAAATCGTATGTGCGGGTACATCTTCCCTTCTTGCATACTTGTGTATGTTTCGTATATGACGAATTGCGTCACCAACTGCATCTAAAAGCGCCGTACAACCACGCACATAATATTCTCTTGTCGTCAAGGGCTCAACCTCGCTTATTGGCACACGATCGTGAATAACTTCGCTGTAATTATCGAAGAGAATAGTTGAAACATATACCTCTCCCTCGCCCTCCTTCTTTTGCTTTTCGATCATTGAGTTAAAGCCGCCTATGGTATCTTCCTCAAAGCCAGACATTGACCCACTTCGGTCGATAATTAACACAAGTTCGGTGTTCTTGTTTTGTGCTTGTGTCCCTTGTGTCTTTGTTGTTTCCTGATTTGTTTTCATTCTTTTTTCCTCCAAAATAAAATATGTTTGCTCGGCATTTCTGCTTTGCAAACACATTTTATCATTATTTTGTAGGTTTATGGTCGCTCGTCGAGCGACTTTTTTTGATAGTTGCAAAAAACATAAAGGAACAATCTAATTAAACACCAAGCAGACTTTGGTCAAACTGATATAGCACCTCATTGACGTCAAAAATAGTTTCATATTTACCTGACATAATAAAGTATTCAATGATAACATCAAATTTACTTGCACGCGACAGACACAAACCCGCAGTGCTCAACAGGTGTTTGGTTTCTTCAATATTTAGGCGCAAACCAATTGCAAAGGACACCGCGGTTATTTTACTTGGATTATAATTCTTGTTACACTTTATTTTAGAGAAGGTCTTTTTGCCAACGTTAGAGCGCTTGTAGGCCTCCACGTCCGTAATACCCTTTTTATCAATATAATAGAAGAGAGTATCGGCAAACCCCTTGTCCATATTTGAAAAAATATCCTGAAAAGAAGGTGCTAATTCGGAATAGGAAACGGACTCATCCGCCATAGCACCGATCGGAAAGTCTTGGCTAGCTCTATCCTTAACTCTATGATTTTTAGAGCGAACAATAGATTTACTTGCGCTTATATTACCTCTAAAGTCGGGAAGTGCTTCACTTGCAGAATATTCAAAGTAATCCCGGTGATTTTCTACATAATAATTATCTATAAATGCTTGCACATCCACAAATAGTTCTTTGCTAATACTGTAAGCCGATTTATCGTAAACGACGATATAAACATCCATCTCGTACCGTTCAAGAAATTCTCGTATTACATCGGTTGCCTCGCATAATACTCTATCCTTGGGATATCCGTAAAGCCCTGATGAAATCAGGGGAAAAGCCACCGAAGTGCAATTATTTTCAATAGCAAGTTTCATCGCCTCGGTGTAACAAGAGCGTAGCAAGACTTTCTCGCCCTTTTGCCCGCCCTCCCATTCCGGGCCGACAGTATGTATAACAAATTTTGAGGGCAGGTTAAATGCAGGAGTAATCTTCGCCTCTCCCACCGAGCAGCCGCCGATTTTTTTACAGTATTCAAGTAGATCCTGCCCTGCCGCCTCGTGAATTGCAGCATCCACTCCTCCGCCCGGAAACATATCAATGTTTGTCGGGTTGACAATAGCATCGCATTTTATTTTTGTTATGTCTTGTCTGATAATCTTTAATGGCATACATACCTCTATTATACAATTATACAATAATATAGTAATAATATTTTATCATAATTTAACTTATTTTACAATAGGTATTGCCCACCTAAAACAACATTATATTTTGAATATCCTGACTTTTTAGGAACAAACTATTAATATATTCTTTTTGGGGAGGGCAAAATGCTCGACTTTAATAAACTTTATCCAAAAATGCTTCGTGACAGACAATACCTGCATAAGAATGCCGAGTGTGGCTTTGACACTCCTTTGACCTCGCGTTACATTATAAATACACTTAAAAAAATAGGATATACTCCGAGAGTTATCGGCAAAGGAGGAATTGTTGCTGAAACTAAAGCAAATATGGGTTCATATACCCTGCTCCGCGCCGATTTTGACGCTTTACCGATTTTTGAGGAAACCGACCTTGAATTTAAGTCGCAAAACGGTAATATGCACGCCTGCGGACACGATATTCACACGGCTATCCTGCTTGGCGTCGCAAGAATGCTAAAAAAGCAGGAAGAAACACTCAAAACACCTGTTCGCCTGTTTTTCCAACCTGCCGAGGAAATTTTAGGCGGTGCAAAAGATGCAATAGAAAATGGTCTGCTGGAAGAGGTAAATCAAGCATTTATGCTACATGTCCTGCCACATATTGGCATAAAGAGTGGAACGGTTATAATACCTAATGGCGGTATAGGCGCACCTGCCGCCCTGTTTTATAGAATTACATTGCAAGGGGTTGCATCTCACGGCGCATCACCAAGTGCAGGCAGAGGTGTAGTTGCGCCGATGGCACAAATAGCCCTTGCATTTGACAGTATTGTATCGAGTATGCAAAGTTCTAATACCCTCGTCCACAGCCTCGGTAAAATTGAATGCGGTAATAATGCGAATTCCGTGCCTGATACTGCCACAATAGAGGGTACAATGCGCTCGCCGTCGGAGGAAACACTGAACACCTTGCTTGATAAGGTAAAAAAAGCCACCATCGGCATATCAAGTGCCTACGGAGTTGGTTGTAATTTATCAATTTATGCAAGTTGTCCCCCGCTAAATAATAACGATAACCTATCAAACAGCGCAAGCGAAATATTCAATCGGAACAATATCGAATTTCTCTCGCAACAGGACTTTGAACAAAGGGAAAGCACCGTAGGTGGCTCGGAGGACTTCGCCTATATAGCCGAGAAAATTCCCTCGCTTATGATAGGGATAGTGGCAGGTACAAAACCGGGAGTACCCCTCCACAATCCCAAAATAGAGTTTGATGAAAACATTATGCCAACAGGAGCAAAGGCTCTCTATCTTTTGTCGCAGGAAATACAGCCGAAAAAGTAAACAATTGTTAAAAAACACACTAATCACAGGGCAAAAAACACAAAATCCCGACAAAAAGTCGGGATTTTGAAAAGCATACATTACATTTACAGCACTTAATAACCTATAAAGTAATAATTCCATATGCAATTAAAAAAGCAAAAATTAAACACAAAATGAATTTGGTTTATTACATTCCTTACTTAAGAAATCTCTCCTTGTAGAAGGTGCGAATCTTCTCGTGATAGACCTCGTCAGAGAAATCACCACGAAGGAAGGTGTAATCTGCCATACCCATAGTAACCGAGGTGTGGAAGAGTTCTTCCTCATGCTTATCAAGTTCGAGGAACTGCTCAAAGCTAACGTTGTCACGGGCCGATCCGCGGGCACGGGTACGCTCGTATCTCTGTCTATCGCTCTCTACCACAATGGCAACGAGGAAGAAATCATCGCCAAAAGCCTCCTTGAACTTTTCAACATCCGAGGGAGGACGGATACCTGATACAAGCACGGTTTCGCTGCCCATTCCCTTTATCTTTTCAATAAGTTTCTTGGGGAAGAAGTCCTGACCGTAAAGCCCCATATATTTTTGAGAAATGTAGTGGAGATTTTCACGAGTTTTTTCAAGACCCTCTTCCTCTGCAAGTTCTCTTGCTACGTCACCTATCGAGAGAAGCGGAACACCAAATTCCTTGGAAATAAAGTCAAGGAAGTAATCCTTGCCTGATGCATTTTTTCCAACTGCTGCTATAATCATTTTTTTCTCCTAAAATTTATTTTATATATCTATAATAACACACGCCCAGAGCCTTGTCAACAAATTTAAAGGTAAAATTATAAAAAAATTATTTTTATAATATTGACAAATATAATTTATGATGATATAATACTATTGAATACTAACCGAAAGGAGTCAAACAATGTTTGGATTTGGTAAAAAGCCCGCATTTAAGATGGTTGACAAATTTGTCGCAGTCCTCAGAAGAGAGGGCGTAAAGTACGATGTAAGCAAGGATAAGCCCTATGTATACATCAAGTACAAAGGTGACAACTTCGATAGCCTTACATTCTCCTTCTTCTTTGATGAGGATGGCGAATCCGTGGCTCTCAAGGTGTACTCCATCGTTGAGTTCCAGCAGAACCAGCTTCTTGATGCATACGAGTATTGCAACAAGATGAACGCTTCCTACAGATGGATTAAGTTCTATGTTGATGATGACAATGAGCTTACCGCTGATATGGACGCTGTTATCAATGAGAGAACAGTTGGCGATGAGTGCTATGAGCTTCTCGGTCGTGCAGTTCGTATCGTTGACAAGGCTTGCGGCGAACTTAACTAATTACATAAAAGAACCTCCCTTTGGGGAGGTTCTTTTTTTGCTAAAAAATAAAAATACATAGGGATAGAGGCATAATTAGTTCATAGTTTCTCCGAGAGGTTAAATCCACGAAATATGGCGTCCTCGCCAAAGCGATTTCTGATTATATCAACGGTTTCTTCCCTTTTTCTATTTCTCGCTCTTTCTTCCTCATTTTCAGAACCAAAGAAGTCAAGTTGTTCCATTTCAAGTTCCCGAAGCACTAAGCCACTAACCCCGACGGTAATAGACCTTATTGGATTTCCCTCGCGATAGCACTCCCCCAAAAGTGAAAAGGCAACCTCGGCTATTTCTGCTCCTATATCACTACTTGGCGATATCCCCCTCTGTCTTTGTACGGATACGAAACTTGAATCCTTGACGGTAATTGACACAGTATTGCATCTAAAACCACCCAAGCGCAAACGCATACCAACCTCCTCACAAAGGACGTATATACCCCTTTTACACTCCTCAAGCGATAGCAAATCACGCTTAAACGTGTGACCATTACTTATACTTTTTACAGGCTCTGCCTGCGATGCGGGTATAACAGGACTATCGTCAAGCCCCCTTGCATAAATCGACAACATTCGTCCTACTTTGCCGAGTTTTCTTGTCAACAGTTCCTCGTCAAATTCTGCAAGTTCACCAATAGTCTTTATCCCAAGCGTTTTAAGCGAAGCAGATGTCCCACTCCCCACGAATAGCAAATCCGAGGCTGGCAAGGGATAGACTATATCCTTAAAATTGTCACGGCTTATGACGGTTGTAGCATCAGGCTTTTTGTAGTCGCTGCCGAGTTTGGCAAATACCTTGTTAAAGGACACTCCCACAGATATGGTTATACCGAGTTCTTCCCTAACCCTTTTGCGGAGTTGCTCGGCTATCTCTACCCCCGTGCCAAAAAGTCTTTGGCTTCTTGTGACGTCAAGCCAACTTTCGTCAATTCCAAAAGGCTCGACCATGTCGGTATATTCGGAATAGATTTCATTAACCAGCCTTGAATATTTAACATATTCCCCTCTATGCGGTGCTACCGTAACTAAGGAGGGGCATTTTCTTTTTGCCGAATAAACCGTTTCTGCCGTGACAATTCCATAAGCCTTTGCAAGTTCGTTTTTTGCAAGAATAATGCCATGCCTGTCGTCGGTACTGCCCGAAACTGCCATTGGAAGGTTTTTTAAGGAGGGATCGAGGACGCTCTCCACAGATGCAAAAAAACTGTTGCAGTCACAATGCAGAATTACTCTATCCATCTTTCCCTCCTGTAAAATTATTTATGCTTTGTTTGTGCTGTTCCCTCTTTTAGTGTAAACCAGAATTCACAGCCGTCAGCGTGCGGTTCGAGGAAGATCTGTTCACCGTGAGCGTCTATTACGGTCTTGCAGATATAAAGTCCAAGTCCCACGCCCTCCTTGTCAAGCCCTCGGCTTTTATCAGACTTGTAGAACCTGTCAAAGACGTGCGATGCCTCCTCGTGTGGTATAACCTGACCATCATCATAGACCGAAACCTTTATTTTTTTGCCTTGAATTCGGCTAATTTTAATAATAAACCTGCCGCTCTCACGCGAGAATTTTATAGCGTTGTGGCACAGGTTATATAACACTTGATATATAGCGTCCTTGTCGGCAACTACGGGGATATTATCCTCCTCTACGTCAAACTCAACGTCGAGTTTTTTGCCTTCAAGTTCCTTTTCAAAGGAGATAATAATTAGTCTTGCAACCTCGGCAATATCGAAGTTTTCCATATTAAACTTTCTGTCCCCTGATTCAAGGCGGGAAATATCAAGAAGTTGTCCGACAAGACGAGAAAGCCTGTGAACCTCTTTGGAAATAACGCCAAGATAATGCTCGTGTTGTTCCTCAGGAATCGCCCCTGACGTAATACCGTCAATGAAGCCTGATATAGTGGTCATAGGCGTCCTCAAATCGTGAGAAACGCTCGCAAGGAAGGAGTTACGCATTCCCTCAAGGTTTTCAAGCGACTCCGCCATATAGTTTAGGGCATTCGCAAGGTCTGCAACCTCGTCAGAGCCTTGAACGGTAAGCCTTTCGGAAAAATCACCCTTTGCAAAGCGCTTAGCCGCACCTGTCATATTTTTTAGCGGATGGCTTATCCTCTCGGTGATAATATACGAGGCTATAACCGCCGCAAGCATAATCCAAATAGAGCAGTTCATAACCGTGCTTCTTACAATTGTAATAAGCCTGTCCTCGCGCTCTGTTGACACGACCGATATAGCATAACCACGTCTCTCGTTCTTCGTCACTATTTCCTTAGCATAGAACATAGACCTCTCATCGGTCAAGCCCTCTATAACACCCTCGTAAACTAAGTATTTTTCGCCCTCGGAGTTTTCCTTTTCTTCAAAAAGCGAGCGTTTGATTACAACATCCTCGAAATTCGGCGTCTGTTCCGACTCGCCCTCCATTGTACAGAGCAAAACTCGCCCCTCTTTGTCGGTGACTACTATATTAAAGTTGTAGTCGAGATTTACAAGAGGAATAAGAGTTGTTATATTTTCTGCATCGCCGTGGGTGATGCTGTTTTCAAGGCTTTCAACCTTTTTCTCAACAAAGTAATCCGCCACCACTCCGCTTGACATCTCCAACTTTTGCAGTTTGTCGGCGTTGACGTGGACACGCACCATAGAAGTAATTATAGAAGAAAGCATCAAAAAACTAATGAATATAATAACTGAAAATGTTATGAGATACTTAAAAAAAGTGCTTTTAATCATTTCTATCTCCACAAATCAGGTTTTAATATGATTATACAATTTTTATCCGCCAATGTCAAACATTTTTGAATAATAAGATTGACTAATTTTATCATTTGTGGTAAAATATCTAAAAATAAGTATTTAGAGGTTTTAATATGATAGTAACAAGATTTGCCCCCAGCCCCACAGGCTATATGCATATTGGTAATCTTCGTACGGCACTTTACTCCTATCTTATATCAAAGCATGAGGACGGCACTTTTATCCTCCGTATCGAGGACACCGACCGCGAAAGACTCGTTGAGGGTGCTACCGATATTATAAAATCCACCCTTAAAATTACAGGGCTTAACTATGATGAAGGCCCTGACGTAGGCGGTGAGCACGGCCCCTATGTGCAGAGTGAGAGAAAGGAAATCTATCTACAATACGCAAAGAAACTTGTAGATATGGGTTATGCCTACTACTGCTTCTGTACCAAGGAAAGGCTCGAAAAACTCCACGAAGAGGACGCAACAGGTGGATATGACCGCCATTGTCGCAATCTCTCAAAAGAAGAGGTGCAGAAAAACCTCGAGGCTGGTATGCCCTATGTAATTAGACAAAAAATGCCCACAGAGGGTGTAACCTCGTATATAGACTCTGTTTTCGGCGAGATTTCTATGAACAACGAGGAACTTCAAGACCAGATTCTTATTAAGGCGGATGGCTTCCCTACCTACAACTTCTGCCACGTAATAGACGACCATCTTATGGGTGTGACGCACGTAGTAAGAGGCTCGGAATATCTTACCTCTACCCCCAAGTATGTCCTGCTCTATGACGCCTATGGTTGGGAAAGACCTACCTACGTTCACCTGCCCCTATTGATGGGTAAAAATGCGGACGGCTCGGTTTCAAAACTCTCCAAGCGTCACGGAGCGGTTTCCTTCCAAGACCTGCTCGAAGACGGATATCTACCCGAGGCTATTATCAACTACATCGCCTTGCTTGGTTGGTGTCCTAAAAACAGCGAGTCAGAGTTCTTCACTCTTCACGAACTAAAAAAGGCGTTCACTATTGACGGCGTTTCCAAATCCCCCTCGGTATTCGACTTTGAAAAACTCCTTTGGTTTAACGGTGAATATATCCATAAACTCACCGAGGAGGAGTTTAACGAAATGGTCGAGCGTTTTATAACCGTTGAAATTCCCAAAAATATCAATAAGGGAAAAATGCTCTCGCTTCTTCGCACAAGAATTGCGAAACTTTCCGAGATAAATGAGAAGATGGCCTTCTTCCTCGCCCTGCCAGAATATGAAAAAGAACTCTTCCTTAATAAGAAGAATAAAATTAGCGACTACGAGGTAGTTAGGACGGTTATAACCGAGGCTATTTCTATCCTCAACAATGTTGACGGTTTTGATAACGATACTCTCTTTGCCACCCTTTCCCCCCTTACCGAAAAACTCGGTCTTAAGGTTGGAACAATTATGTGGTGTATAAGAATTGCAGTTTCGGGTATGTCTGCTACACCAGGAGGGGCTACCGAAATTATGGAAGTTCTCGGCAAGGAAGAGAGCCTTGCAAGGCTTAATTTCGCCCTTACCAAGATATAAAGATATGAAACAAACCACGCTCTGCTATATCGAGAGGGACGGAAAATACCTCTTGATTCACCGTACAAAAAAGCAAGGAGATGAAAACCGCGACAAATGGATAGGTATAGGCGGTAAGATTGAGGAGGGTGAATCTCCCTTTGACTGTATTCGCCGTGAGGCTTTAGAAGAAACGGGGCTTGAACTCACCTCGCTTTCCTACCGTGGTATTGTAACCTTTGTGTCGGATATATACGGCACAGAGTATATGCACCTGTTTCACTCGACCGACTTTTCAGGAATACAAAAGGATACCTCTCTGGAGGGCGACCTCAAGTGGGTAGAAAAAAAGCAACTTCTCTCTTTACCTATGTGGGAGGGAGATAGGATATTCCTTGATTTGCTTGACAAAAAGGTCGGCTTCTTCTCGCTAAAACTTGTATATCAAGGTGATAGGCTTTTAAGCCACACCCTCGAATTTTAACCAATAAGGCTTTGCCACTCGGCAAAGCCTTTTATCTTTTTTATGCAAAACTACATGCATTCTCCCTCCGTCACGTCTATGCCGTGCCACCTCCCTCCCAGAGGGAGGCTTATACACAAGCCACTCTTTACCACATCAAAACTTCAACCTTAACTTTCCATTTTCAATTTTCCACTTTCAATTTTCCACTCCCCTGCATTCTGCATATTCTTCCTCTTTGCTTTGGCAGATGCACCTATGCCCAATGGGGTTTGATTTATCAAAAAAACCTATTTCGCAGTTTCCAACATCGCAAACTCCACCGCACGAGGGACAGAATTTCTCCATATAAAGTCCGTCATAGTTAAAGCCTACAATATCTCTTTTCTTTGATAGCACCTCGCATCTATGAATTTCGCTCATTATATTATCCCAGATAGCGATATGGCTTGGATTGTTATACCCGACACTACTTGTATGATTATCATATCCACACCAGATTCCAGCGGTGAAATACGGTGTAAAGCCGACAAACAACCTGTCCCTGTCGCCACCCGAAGTGCCCGTTTTGCCAGCCGTATCGACCTGTTCTTTTAGCCTGATACTTGATGCAGTTCCCGAATTTGTCACACCGTCAAGCAGGGCGGTTACTATCTTCGCGGTGCTTGCTTTATATACTCTTTTGATTTCTTCTGTGGGAGATACTATAAGACTTCCGTCATACGAAAATACTGCATAATAGGTCTTTGCTTTTGTCAACTCGCCACCACGGGGAAAGACAGTATAAGCCTCGGTCAATTGCCTTAAACTCATTCCCTCGCTCAACTGACCGAGAGCCAAAGGGGCAACTCCTATATCGCTTATCTCCCCCTTGCCAAGGCTCTTTGACTCTATTAAGGGAAAGCCTAATCGGTCTTTCATATAAAGAAAGGATTTTCTTGCTCCATAATCCTCCAAAAGTCTTACTGCCACAGTATTTTTTGACCGCCTTACTGCCTCGCTCACCGTGATAAATCCATCATATTCATTTGGTGAGTTTCTTGGATAGCCTACCATTTCCCCCTCGTTTTTGTAGTAATATAGAGGTGCGTCCTCAACCAGAGTTGCCATATTTATTCTCCCCTCATCTATTAACGGAGCATAAACCGAAAAGGGCTTTAGTGCCGATGCAGGAGTAATATTTATCTGGGCTCTTGATAATATTCCGTCGGCACTTTTTTTACCCCTGCCACCAATTACTCCGACAATGTTCCCACTCTCGTTATCTATTACAACCATAGCATATTCTAATTTTTCTTTGCCCTCTGGCAGGTTAGTTTCTTTTTCAAAAAAGTCCTCTAATATTCTCTGAATTATGGGGTTTTCGGTTAGATATATCTTTGCCCCCTTCATCATCATTCTCGCCGCTTGGTAAGAGATAGAATACTTTGCTGCTATATCATTAATAATATCCCTGTTTGCAGACTCTATAAACCAGGATGAACTGTCCGCTTGACTTCCCTCTTTTACCTCTATCGGCTCGTTTATCGCTTTATTATACTCGCTCTCACCTATCACTCCGCATTCTTTCATGGCGTAAAGCACCTTGTTTCGTTTTTCTCTTGATGCCTCGGGGTGCTTTTTGGGGTCATATTTTGAGGGCGAATTAGTCATTCCGACGATAGTAGCCACCTGCGAGGGTGTCAAATCCTTGACTTCGCAACCAAAAAAGGCATCTGCCGCCGCCGAAACTCCGTATATGTTACCCGACATAGGAACGATATTCAGATATATTTCAAGAATTTCTTCTTTAGAAAACTCTGCTTCGAGGTGAATAGCACGGAAAATTTCATTTAGTTTTCTTCTTATAGAGCGCTCGTTATCACCGCTTATGTTTTTTATTACCTGTTGAGTAATAGTCGATGCTCCGTACCCACTCCCCGAAAACAGATTTTTAACTGCCGCCTGTGCCGTTCTTCTTAAATTAAAGCCGTGGTGGGAATAAAAACTTCTGTCCTCTACCGCTATAAACGAGTTCTTGATAAGTTCACCCATTTCATATATACTCTGCCACTCCTTGCGACCTCCGGAAGCCACACGCCTGACAAGTTCCTGTTCACCTGTTTCATTTTGTGTATAGTATTCGGTGCTTTGTGAACTTTTCGCCGAGAGAAAAAGCGAGGTATCAAGCGAGTAGTCAATCGCCACGGCGGCGTAAACACCAATAGTTCCTGTAAAAATCAGAATTATTATAGCGATAACCACCACAAAGGCGACGGTTTTCTTCATTTTCTTCATATAGAGTTTTCCTCCAAAAAAAGCGAGAAAAGATTTAATATAATCTTTCCTCGCTATTTCCTTATTATTATATGAAGATTTTAACTTATTTGTATGTTACCGCATTAAGATACAGACCGTATGGTGGTGCGGTCATTCCCGCCCTCTTTCGTTCACGAGATAGAATAATATTCTCCACCTCCTCGGGCAAAATCCGTCCCATAGCGACCTCGATAAGTGTGCCGACTATGATACGAACCATATTGTAAAGAAAACCGTCTGCCGCAATACGAATATCGATGTTTTTTCCCTTTTTTTCAAGTTTTAGATAGTGAACGGTTCTTACCGTGCTTTCCACATCCGAGCCCTCGGACATAAATGCAGAGAAATCGTGAGTTCCCTCGATATAGGAACAAGCCCGTTGCATATTTTGAAAAGCATTATCATCTATTTCCTTTGGCACAAACCAGGCTCTACCGTATTCAAAAGGATCGTAAACACGCTCGTTTATAATTCTGTATAAATACTCCTTTGAATATACATCATACCTCGGGTGTAGTCCTTCGGGACATTCCTCGGCATAATAAAGCGAGAGGTCCTGTGGCAAAAATCTCGCCACTGCAACGGGCAGTTTGTCGGGTGGGACGGTTGCCCCATCGCACTCGGCAGTAATGCAAAACTCGTTTGCGTGAACACCGCTATCCGTGCGACTACACCCTGTTACCGAGGTATGCCCTCCGAGAGCCTCTTCGAGCGCTCGACATAACTCACCCTGCACCGTCCTCTTGTCGGGTTGAACCTGAAAGCCGTGAAAATGAGTGCCGAGATATTTAATTTTAGCAAAATATTTCACTTTAATTAACCCTTTTTAGTTTTTGCAATACAACAAAAAATATTACAAATAGTATCTAACCGAATAATAAATAAAATTTATTCTTTTATTGCTTGTATAAAGACGCAAGATTATATATTATTAGAACTTATAAAAAATATAATATAGCAACCCCGAAAGGTCGAAACCATAAGGCAAAATAGAGCCAACTATCATTAAGCCAAGCAAAGCAAGAAACACGAAAAGCATAACGAAGTCGGGAAGCCTTAACGACAGTTTTACAAGTTTTGTGCGATTTTTGTCACCCCTGTAACAGCGGCACTCCATAGCAACCGCCAACTCGTCCGCCCGTTTGAAAGCCGAAACGAAAAGAGGAACAAGAATAGGAATAAGCGCCTTTGCCCGCTTTACAAGTCCACCCGAAGAAAAGTCCGCACCCCTTGATTTTTGAGCGTTCATAATCTTCTCGGTTTCCTCAATAAGCGTGGGGATAAAACGAAGAGCAATACACATCATCATCGCAAATGAGTGAACAGGCACTCCGATAACCTTTAAGGGAGAAAGCAAGGACTCTATTCCATCGGTCAGTGCTATTGGCGAGGTCGTATAGGTTAGGAGAATACTTGTGCCAACAATCAACAAAATCACACGAAGCGACATAAACACCGCACGATAAACACCGTCAAGATATATCTTTATAAAATAAAAATCTACAATAGGTGCTTGCTCGCCCGCCTCGGATGTGAAGAACAGGTTTATAATCGACGTAAATATAAGAATAAAGATTATTGGCTTAATTCCCTTTAACACCGTACCAAGCGAAATACGGCTCATAATAACGAGAGTAACCGTAAATAAGAGCAGTACCGCAAAGGACACAGGATTATTTGCGAGGAATATCGCCACTATATAGAGAATTGCAAGGATAATCTTCATTCTCGGGTCGAGTTTGTGAATTAGAGAATTGCCGGGGAAAAACTGACCAAGAGTTATGTCGGAAATCATTTCTTAGCCCTCCCCAGATATTCGATTATTGCATCACGAACGCCCTCGACCGTGTAGAGTCTGCCGGAAAGAGGAATGCCACGCTTTTTAAGTTCTATGGCAATCTTCTCCACCGCGGGAATATCAAGTCCCACCTCCGAGAGTTCCTCCGCACGCATAAAGACCTCGTCCCTCGTACCAGTCATATAGATTTCGCCACGGTTCATAACCACCAAATCGTCACAATAGAGCGCCATATCCTCCATAGAGTGACTAACGAGAATAACCGAAGTACCCATCTCTTCGACAAGCGAACGAAGACCACCGAGGATTTCACGCCTGCCCCGTGGGTCAAGCCCTGCCGCAGGCTCGTCCAAAACCAACACGTCAGGACGCATAGCAAGTACACCCGCTATTGCAACTCTACGTTTTTGACCACCCGAAAGTTCAAAGGGGTTAGCCGTGAGTAGTTCTTCGCCAATTCCCGTAAAACGCACGGCATCAGCAACCCTCAATTCTATCTCTTCGGGGGAAAGCCCCTGATTTCTCGGACCAAAGCCAATATCCGAAATTACCGTATCATCGAAAAGTTGATATTCGGGGTACTGCATAACAAGACCGACACGAAACCTAATTTTCGCAATTTCCATGGGCCTTGCCCAAATATCCTCACCGTCAAGAAGAACACTGCCCGAAAGAGGCTTGTTAAGTCCGTTCAAAAGGCTGATAAGCGTGGACTTGCCAGAGCCTGTGTGTCCGATAAGTCCGGTTATTCTGCCCCTCTTAAAGGCAACCGAAACATCTCTTAACGCGACACGCTCAAAGGGTGTTCCCTTGCTATATAGGTAGGAAACATTTTTTACTTCTAATATATTTTCCATTTTTATTCCTTAATTAAATAAGCAAAGAGGGCGTCGGTACACTCCTCTACCGTGAGCACATTTTCATCAATATCCATTCCAAGCGAGTTTAACAGGTGGATAAGTTCAATGCCCTGGGGGGCTTCAAGGCCTATGGAGTGGAGAGTGTCAACTTTTTGGAAAATCTCTGAGGGTTTTCCATCCATAACTAATTTACCGTCGTTGATTACAATTACACGTCCGGCTCTCGCCGCCTCCTCCATATAGTGAGTAATATTGATAACAGTGATGCCCTCTTCCTTATTAAGCATCTCCATTATTTCAAGAACATCCTGTCTGCCGAGCGGATCAAGCATAGCCGTTGACTCGTCAAAAATAATGCAGTCGGGCTTCATCGCCACAATTCCTGCAATAGCAACCCTCTGCTTTTGACCGCCGGAGAGTTTGTGAGGTGCATGCCTACTATATTCGGTCATACCCACAAGAGCGAGTGCCTCGGTTATTCGTTTTTTAATCTCTTCTCTCGGAAGACCAAGATTTTCAGGCCCAAAGGCGACGTCCTCCTCGACCACAGTGGCAACAATCTGGTTGACGGGGTTTTGGAATACCATGCCTATTTTCTTCCTAACCTCGAAAACGCTCTCAAGCGAGAGGTCGGGTGAGGAAACATCCTCGCCGTCAATAAACAGTTTACCCTCGGTGGGTACGAGAATTAAATTGAGCAATTTTGCAAGTGTAGATTTTCCGGAACCGTTGTGACCGAGGACAGCAACGTACTCGCCCCTTTTAATTTCTAAATTTATATTTTTAAGTGCAGGACTCTCGACTTTAAGTGCGTCCTCTATATCATTATCCCGATAGACATAACTTAAATTTTCTGTCCTTATAATAACATCGTTTTCCAAGTAGAAATCCCCTTATTAAATAAATTCAACCCTGACACTTGAACCTGCAGGCAGGGCAAGTCCACTTTCCTTCACAGGCAAACCTATCTCGTCTGCCTCGCTTTTTCCACGAAATTTAGACAAAAGACGTGTTTCAACAATATATTTCATAGTAGAAGCCGAAAGCCCCGTGGTGTAGGAATTAAGCAGGAAGAAGAGTGGCTTGTCCGAGAGGACAGAAGATGTTAGAGCAACGAAATCATCTATACATTCCTCTATTTTCCACACCTCGCCCGTCGGGCCTCTGCCATAGGACGGCGGGTCCATAATTATACCGTCGTAGAAGTTTCCTCGTCTGATTTCTCTCTCGATAAACTTTTTGCAGTCATCTACAATATAGCGAATAGGTGCATCGGAAAGACCACTCAGTTGTGCGTTATCCTTTGCCGCTGAAACCATACCCTTGGAGGCGTCAACGTGCACAACAGAGGCTCCCGCCTTGGCACAGGCAACGGTTGCACCGCCTGTATAGGCAAATAGGTTTAACACCTTGATAGGTCTGCCTGCTCCTTTTATAAGGCCCCTACACCAATCCCAGTTTGTAGCCTGCTCGGGAAATAGTCCTGTATGCTTGAAGCCCATAGGCTTAATTCTAAATCGAAGGTCACCGTAGGAGATAACCCAGGATTCAGGAAGTCTATTTTCGTTCCATGAGCCACCGCCACTTTTGCTCCTCTTATAACTTGCGTCCGCCCTGTGCCACAGTGGGTGCTTTTTCTCGGTATGCCAAATAACCTGCGGATCTGGTCGAATAAGGCTATATTTGCCCCAAAGTTCGAGTTTTTCGCCCGATGAGGTATCTAAAACGGTGTAATCCGTCCATTTATCTGCTATCCACATAATCTACTCCGTATTTTGCTAAACTATCCTTGAAATAAAGAAAATCTTGATTAAAGCATGGTTAAATTGACAACCTAATAACCACGCCTGAAACCTATACATAAAAATTGCTTTGTTTGAAAACCGAATTATCTCAATTTTTATCCAATTCAATATACTACTTTATTTTGAAAGAACTACCGTAGGTTGAAAAATCTACCGATTCCTGACGCAGCACATTGCGAGTGACAAATAGCGATTGCCAAAGCATCTGCGGTATCGTCCGGCTTTGGTGGTTTTGGAAGTTTTAAGAGCGAGGTTACCATTGCAATAACCTGCCCCTTCTCTGCCCTGCCGTAGCCTACTACCGCTTGTTTTACCTGTAAGGGTGTATATTCGCTTATCTTGACCCCTAATTTGTGGGCGGTGCAAAGGATAACCCCTCTCGCCTCGGCAACGGCAATACCCGTGGTAATATTGTTAGTGAAGAATAATTCCTCAATAGCCATCTCGTCGGGCTTGTACTTTTCAATAAGGCTCTCAAGGTCCTTCTCGATCATATATAATCTCGACTCAATATCTGTGTGTGCGGGAGTGGTTATAGAGCCGTAGGCAATAGGGCGAATTCTACCCCTGTCACTCTCAATAATACCCCAACCGACTATTGCTAAGCCGGGATCTATTCCCAAAATTATCATCAGTTCACCTAAAACACATAATTTATCATCTTATTATATCACGGTTTGCCCTTTTAGTCAATCTATAATTTTTTTTATTTATAAAAATATTTTTATAAAAAGTATAGATTTTATTATTGATTTGTGTTATAATGTTTTCTGGCGAATTATAGCACATCATTAACGGAGATAAAAAATGGCAACATATTTTGATAACAATATATATACAGATGAGAAAATGATTTGTCTGCCTATGGTAGCACTTCGTGGCACCGTCCCATATCCTGCCATACAGATGAACATTGAGATTATACGTCCGGTTTCCTTAAAGGCGTTTACCGCGGCTGCCACAGTCCACGATGCTAAGGTTATTCTTGTTACACAAAAGGACATTGCTCTGGACGAGCCTACCGAGGACGATTTCTACGACTTTGGAGTTGTAGCAGAGATTAAGCACGTGGTAAAAAATCCCCAGGGCTACCTCTCTGTTGTATTTGAGGGCATTTCAAGAATAAAAATTATTGACATTCGTCAAAACTCCGGATTCTTCCTTGCCAGTGCCGAGATTATCGATGAGCCGAGCACGGCAGTTACCGAAGAGATTGAGAGTTTAATGCGAAATGTCAAGGCTCGCCTCCCTGAATTAGACTCGCTGCAAAACGCTCTGTCAAACGAGGTTATGCTTGCCTGCGAGGCTATAACCTCACCCGGTTATCTTGCCGACTTTGTTGCGTCAAGCGCGCTCTTGAATTATAAGAACAGGCAGATAATTTTACAAACTCTCGATTGTAAGGAAAGACTTGAAAATCTTCTTCTCTTTATCGAAGAGGAAATAATGATGCTCAAATGCGAGTTTGAGATTAACTCAAAGGTTAAGGAGAAGATAGACAGAAATCAAAGGGATTATTTCCTACGTGAGCAAATCAGGGTTATACAATCCGAACTTGGAGAGGACGATGACGAGATAGCCCAATATGACGAGAGCATTTATAACGCAAATATTCCCGACGAGATAAAGGAAAAACTCTACAAAGAACTCTCAAAACTCTCAAAAACGCCCTTTGGCGCGGCAGAGGGTACGGTGCTTCGCACCTATCTTGACACCTGCCTTGAATTTCCCTTCGGAATAAAGTCACAGGAGTCTGTCACAGTCGATGAAGCGAAGAAAATACTCGACGAGGACCACGACGGGCTTGTAAAGGTTAAGGAGAGAATACTCGAATTCGTTGCGATAAAGCAGTTTACACCCGATGTTAAGAGCCAAATTTTGTGTCTTGTAGGCCCTCCCGGTGTAGGAAAAACATCGGTTGCATACTCTATTGCCCGCGCCCTTGGTCGCAAGTGCGTGCGTGTTTCTCTTGGTGGTATGCACGACGAGGCAGAAATTCGAGGCCACAGAAAGACCTATGTGGGTGCTATGCCCGGTAGAATTGTTTCTGCTCTTATCACGGCGGGGGTAGAAAACCCTGTTATTATTCTTGACGAGATAGATAAGATAGGCAGAGATTTTAGAGGTGATCCGACCTCTGCACTGCTTGAAGTCCTCGATCCTGAGCAAAATAAGACATTCCGTGACAACTTTATGGAGATAAACATTGACCTCTCGGACACAATGTTTATAGCGACCGCGAACGGGTATGACGGCATTCCCACTCCTCTGCTTGACAGAATGGAGATTATAGAACTGTCAACCTATACCGATAGCGAAAAACTCGCAATTGCCAAAAACCACCTTATCCCCAAGCAGATGAAAATTAACGGAATAAAAAAGAAGATGTTCCGTATCACCGACGAGGGAATAATAGCACTTATCAAGGGCTATACCCGTGAGGCAGGCGTCCGCACGCTTGAGCGTAAGTTAGCATCGCTTATGCGTAAGGCGGCAAAAAAGGTGGCAGAGGGACGGGCAAAAAGTGTCACCGTAACCCCCAAAAACCTCTCTGAATTTCTCGGCAAAATCAAATTCCTGCCCGAAAACCTTGAAAACACGGATAGCATAGGAATTGTAAACGGCCTTGCCTACACACAGACGGGCGGAGATATGCTTAAAGTCGAGGTTGCAGTAATGGACGGAAGTGGAAAAATTGAATGCACAGGCTCGCTTGGCGATGTTATGAAGGAGTCGGCAAAAATTGCCCATTCTTATGTAAGAACTATTGCAACTCGATACGGAATAGACAGTGATTTTTACAAAACCAAAGACCTGCATATCCACTTCCCTGAGGGAGCAGTTCCCAAGGACGGGCCCTCGGCGGGTGTCACGATGGTAACGGCTATTGTGAGTGCTCTTTCGGGACGTGCAGTAAGGCGTGACGTGGCAATGACGGGCGAGATTACCCTGCGAGGCAAGGTTATTGCCATTGGCGGACTTAAGGAAAAAACTCTTGCCGCCTATCGCTCTGGTGTAAGCACCGTACTTATCCCCGAAGAAAATTTGCGTGACCTTGACGAAATAGATGACGAGGCAAAGGCAAACCTGACCTTTATTCCCTGCAAAAATGCCACCGACGTGCTTGATTTTGCACTCGTTTAATCAGGAGAAAATATGAAGATTAACACCAACAACGCGGATATTGCCCTCTCGGTGGGTAATGCTCGACAGTTTCCACGAGATCCAAGACCTCAAATAGCACTTTCGGGCAGGTCAAACGTGGGCAAAAGTTCGCTTATAAACACTCTCCTTGGCAGAAAATCCTTGGCGAGGGTGTCCTCTGCCCCCGGAAAAACTATAACCATAAACTTCTATAATGTGGACAAAAAACTATACCTCGTTGACCTGCCCGGCTACGGTTATGCAAGGCGGTCGAGAGAGTCGCAGGTGGGTTGGAGCACCTTAACCGAGGACTACTTCCTGAAAAACCCCTCCGCCGATGCTATTAAACTTGTTATTCAACTAATAGACATTCGCACAGGTCCAACCGACGACGATATTATGATGATTAACTGGCTTATCGACAACGGCGTTCCTTTTATAATAGTTGCGACCAAAACCGACAAACTCTCAAAGGCACAACTCGAAAAGGCGCTTCTCGACCTGGAGGAGAACTACTTTAAGGGCACGAATATAGAAATTATTCCCTTCTCCTCTGTTTCAAGAGTTGGCAAGGACGAGGTTTGGAATCGCATCTTCTCGCTTATTTAATATTGAATAATTCTTTTCTTATTTGATAAAATTAAGGCGATAGGACGGGTTTGTTTTTAATGCAAACCATATTATAAAAACCTCAAAATTGACTTTCAACGTTATAGACAAAAACAATTTTTACTATAAAAAACAACTTCACCACGGTAAATATGCTTTGTTTTATCAAGAAAATGATAAAAGAGGGTTATTATGTTATTTAACTTAAGTATAACCGAACTAATTATTTCGGTTGGTGCTGTACTTTTGGCACTTACATTTCACGAATTTGCCCACGGCTTCGTTGCCTACAAGTTGGGCGACCAAACAGCCTACTTCAACGGAAGGCTAACGCTCAATCCGCTAAAACACCTTGACCCCTTTGGTGCTTTATGTTTGGTGTTCTTCCACTTCGGTTGGGCAAAGCCTGTGCCGATTGATTTGCGCAATTTCAAAAATCCAAGGCGTGATTTTGCCCTCTCTGCGCTTGCAGGGCCACTGACAAATATAATTTTCGCCTTTATTAGTGCATTTTTCTACCTCTTGTTTTATAACACCTACAAGGGACTTGCAATAAGCGGACAGGTTTCATTTATAACTAATTTAACCTATTATCTCGCCCTGTTCTTCTCCCTGTTCCACCAGATAAATCTCGGACTTGGTGTATTCAACCTGCTGCCAATACCCCCCTTTGACGGTTCAAGAATACTTGGCGTTATTTTGCCACCAAAACTCTACTACGCTTTCTTGAAATATGAAAGAAATATTTATTGGGTGGTGGTGCTATGGCTTCTTGGAGGTGGATATGTTTACAGAATGCTCCTGTCTATCCCCTTTATTGCATCTAATGCCGTATTGAGTGCTATAAGCCGTGTCTTTTACCTTTCGGGACTTATTTCGGATGCGACTACTTTTCTCTCTTCACTTATGTTGAAATTCTGGATGCTCTTACCTATTTTTTAGTTGACAAAAACCGTTTTATACGGAGGATTTATGATTTTAGAACCATTGACCTATCGAATAGACCAATTTGAAGGCCCGCTTGACCTGCTTTTGGCTCTTATACAAAAGAACAAGGTTAGTATTACCGATATTCCAATTGTTATGATATGCGACCAGTATATGGAATATCTTTCGGAAAGCGAGCGTATGGACCTGGATATAGCCAGCGAATTTATCGTTATGGCGAGCGAACTTATGTTTATCAAGAGCCGTATGCTCCTGCCTCACGAGGAAGGTACCGAAAACGATCCTCGTCGAGAAATTCAAAACGCCCTGCTCTTACATCAACAGGCAAAGGCGGCGGCAAAAGAACTTCGCCCTATGTACGAGTTGTATTCGGGAAGATATGTTAAGGGTACCGATGATGTCCCCCCCGAAAAAGGTCTGCCCCTCGACCTTGACCCAGACCTGCTTGTAAAGGCACTTAACGCCGTATTAAGAAGAATAAAAATCGCCGAGGCGATGCGCAAGCCCGCCGACCTGGTTAATCCGCTTATAAAGCACAAGGTCGTGTCGGTGGAGGAAAAAATAGAGGAAATGGTGCTTCTGCTCGAAGAGCAGGAGGAGGCATCCTTGTTCTTTCTCTTAAAGGACTCCGAGTCACGCTCGGAACTTGTTGCAAGGTTTATGGGCGTGCTTGAACTAATCAAGATACAGAGAATACTTATCACCTCGATAACCGTAATCGAGGATGTGGTCGAATACAACGAGAGAGGGCTTGAAATGATGTTCAAACTCAACCCCGACTATGACGAAAACATTTCGCTCGAGAGCGAATTTGACGGCTCGGATGAAGAAAAGAATGAAAGCGACGGTGACAACCAATGAGCGAAGAAATTAAAGAAATAGAAACCGAACTTGGCGAACAAACCGAAGAAAGAGTTGTGGTCTTTGAGGAGGCACTTGAAGCAATACTCTTTGCTGCAGGACACCCCATAACCTACTCCACTCTTGCAAGAGTCTTTGAGATGACGCCCGCCAGGATAAAAGACAAGGTCTTTGAATATTCACTCAAATACAACGACTCCCAACTTCCAAGAGGCGTAATTCTCTTAACCTATCAGGACTCCTGCCAGTTGTGTACAAAGCAGAACTATCTTCAAGAGATAAGAGATGCCCTCGGTATTAAGAGAAGCGGTACTCTTTCCACCTCGTCTTTGGAGGTTCTTGCTATTATTGCATACAACCAGCCTGTAACCCGTGCATTTGTCGATACGCTTCGCCGTGTAGATTCCTCCTATGCTATGAACAACCTGCTTGACAGAGGTCTGATAATCTCAACAGGCAGACTTGATGTGCCCGGGCGTCCTATGCTCTACGGTACAACCTCGGACTTCCTCCGTTGCTTTGGA
The DNA here is from genome assembly GCA_045605175.1 of Eubacteriales bacterium. Lineage (GTDB taxonomy): Bacteria > Bacillota > Clostridia > Oscillospirales > CAG-272 > UBA1740. The sequence goes on from JAZUPL010000086.1 coordinate 23,689, forward strand.
CTTAAAGATTTAGACTCGCTACCGAGAACAAGCGACGAACTTATGGCGGTGTTTAACGGCGTTAAGGCAGACACAGATACAGCGGAAATGCCCGAGGAGCAAGCCGACACCGAACAACTCGCCGCCGATATCGAAAGCGCCATGCCCAAGTCCGCGGAAGAAACTGCAAGCGAAGAAACCGACACTTATTACTCGGCAGAAGATGAAATATCCGTCGAGGACGATATATCTATGGACGAGGATTTTGACTCTATAATCTCCTCTGTTGATACCGAGGAGGAACAAACGCCCTTGGATTTAGATAGCGAAGAATCCGAAAAGATATACGAGAGTGAAGGTGTGGAGGAATAAAAATTAAACAAATGTGGTATGTATTTTGGGCAAATATCCTTTTGATAATTGCTTTAATTTTACTACAAGATATTAATCTGTTTTATTCCCCGAATGTAGAAAACTCAATAATAATTGAATATCTCATATTCGTCTTTACACCTACTAAAAACAAAAAGAAGAAAAGAAAAATCAAACACAAAAGAATACTCTTTTCACTTGCTCTTGACCTTATAAAATACGCAAGCGTTACGGTTAAGGGTGATGATGAAGTTAGGTTTTCAAGAAGTGCGTTATCCACCTTTTTGACTCTGCCCTTTTTGTTTAGCAAAATTACACTTATCACCTTTCTAAGGGCCAACGCTCGACAAACGATAATCGAGGAAAACCTCGAATATGATGCCCTCATAAAAATACAAATTCCCGTCTATTACCTGTTTATTTTACTCTTAAAATATCCATACTATATAATAAAAGATAAATTTAAGAGGGTGAAAAATGAACGGTGATGATATTAGCGAGATGATTCAGGCATCTCTTATGGGAATCAAGGATTTTGCTCGGGCAGATACTGCCATTGGCGGGCCTATTCTGACTCCGAACGGCTCTACGATTATTCCTATATCAAAGGTAAGTATCGGCTTTGCAGGTGGTGGTCTTGACATTTCGGGCAAGCGACTTTCGCCTGACAAAAATGGCGGCGGTCTTGCAGGAACAGGAGCGTCTGTAACGCCTATTGCCTTTTTCGTCATTGACTGTGAGTCAAGGGTACAACTTGTCCCAATAACCGACAAGCCAACAGCCGTGGAAAAAGCAATAGACCTTATTGCAGAAGCACCGGAAATTCTTAAAAAAATCAAACGCGATCTGTTATAAATTAGAAAGTATATCCCCCTCTGTGATGTTAAAAATAAGTAAGGGAGGGATATATGAAAAATCAAACAAATAAGACAATAGCATTTTTACTAATGCTTTGTATGCTTGCTCTTCTTGCAATATGTGCAGGAGCAGAAACAGAGGCAAAAAGCCGCACCTCGGCAAGATCAGCGGCACTCTACGAGCCATATAGCGGCAGATTTATATACGAAAGCAATATAAACGAACGCCTGCCAATGGCAAGCACAACCAAGATAATGACTGCGCTTATTGCCCTTGAAGAGTGCGACTTAAACGAGGACATAACAGTTCCCGAGGAAGCCACAGGAATAGAGGGCTCCTCTATTTACCTCAAAAAGGGCGATCGTATAAATATTTTAGACCTTATATATTCGTTGCTTTTGCAGAGCGCAAACGACGCGGCAACCCTGCTCGCCCTAAAAATATCAGGCGAAATACCCGCCTTTGCCACCCTGATGAACCAAAAGGCAAAAGCCCTTGGGCTCACCGACACAAACTTTGAGAATCCCCACGGGCTTGATGCGAAAGAGCATTACACCACTGCTCATGATTTGGCTCTTCTCTCCGCATATGCACTTAAAAACCCCGAATTTAGAAAAATTTGCTCTACCTATAAGCACAGTTTTTGTATAGGCGAGCAGGTACGTACCGTGGTTAACCACAATAAACTCTTAAAATCCTACGAGGGCTGTATTGGAGTTAAAACGGGTTACACCAAGAAAAGCGGCAGATGCCTCGTTAGCGCTGCTAACAAAGACGGAGTAGAACTTATTGCAGTTACTCTCAACGCACCCGACGATTGGCGTGACCACACAAGGCTTCTTGATTTTGGATTCAATATGCTTGAAGGTTACAGCCTATCCGATATTGCAAAAACCGATTTTACCCTGCCCCTTATAGGCGGAAAGGAAGAAAACATCAGGGTTTGTGCCGAAAAAAGCGACACCCGATTTGTCTGCTTAAAGGATTCCGAGCAGTTAAGCACTCGACTCTATCTGCCCAAATATATATCTGCCCCAAAGAAAAAGGGCGACACGGTTGGATATATCGAGGTATATTTGAATGAAAAATTACTCGAAAAGATAGATATAAAAATAGTCGAAGATATAGAGGAAATTAAACCTAAAAACCCCTTTTTCACTCTGTTTAGTTAAGGAGAAAATATGCTACCTATAAGACTACAAAAGTTTATGGCCGACTGCGGTATTATGTCAAGGCGAGCCGCCGAGGAAGAGATAAAAAACGGCAACATATCCGTAAATGGACATGTTGCCACTCCTGGCATGAAAGTAGATGTAAAGAACGACATTGTCACCTATCGTGGAAAGAGAATCAGGTACGAAAGGCGTGAATACACATACATAATGCTTAACAAGCCACGCGGCTATCTCTCTTCAACCACCGATGACAGAGGTCGCAAGTGTGTGACCGACCTGTTGAGTGGAGTTGACGCAAGAGTTTACCCTGTTGGTAGGCTTGACCTTATAAGCGAGGGTATTCTCTTGCTTACCGATGATGGCGAACTAAAAAATCGCCTCACACACCCCAGCCACGAAATAGGCAAGGTCTATCGTGTAAAGGTTGCGGGTAAAGTGAGCGAGAAACAACTCGAAATACTCTCTTCCCCCCTTGAAATTGACGGATATACAATAAAACCTGTCACCGTTATGGTAAGTGGCGAGGACGATAGCGGTACTGTTCTTAAAATGACTCTCTTCGAGGGCAGAAACAGACAGATAAGAAAGATGTGCGAACAAGCAGGACTTACCGTAAAAAGACTTTCTCGTATCTCTATCGGCGACCTGAAACTCGACGGAATGCCTGTGGGCAAGTGGAGATACCTCGAAAAGAGCGAGGTTGACTACCTCTATCGAGCAACCGAAAGGAAAAAATAATGTTTAAGATTTCACCTATCCAAGACAAGAACGAGCAAAAACTCTGTGCCGAGGCGTGCGGTGCAGATTTTCTCGCTGACTATTTTGCCTTTTCTATGAGGGATACAGAGAGCGAGGAACTTATGGGCTTTTGCCAGTTTGAACTGTTAGGGGGCGAGGCGGTAATCTCCCACCTTGTAGCAACCCCCTTATATTCTGATGATTTTGAAGCCCTGTTTATCCTCGGGCGTGCAACGATGAACTTCATTGATCAATGCGGGATACATATCTGTAAAGCAAACATCAACGCAGGCGACCACCGACTGCTCCATGCAATTGGCTTTAAGAAAATTGAGGACGAATTTTTTGTGGATATGACAGGTTTCTTTGACGGCAACTGTTCAGGACACCACTAAAAGAATATACACATAATAAAACCAAAAGGGGCCGCTTCATTTAGGCATAACCGAATAAAAACACCGAGGTGTTGTATTACGCAGCACCTCGGTTGTGTTTTTTACAAGTTTGAAGAAAATTAAGGTTGAAAACCACCGGTTTTCTTCATTTTATGGTGTTTTTATTCTATCGCC
>JAZUPL010000087.1:0-19704 GCA_045605175.1 Eubacteriales bacterium
TCGAAAAGGAACTTGGACCAGAAACGAGAGTAAAGAAGGTGAAGCGTAGTATGCTCCATACCGCCGTTATACCAGTCAACAGACATCCAGTATTTAAGCGCTTCGGGAGATGCGAGAGCATTATCGTTATCGGGATCGCAATATCTGAGGAAGTACCACGAAGAACCTGCCCACTGAGGCATGGTATCTGTCTCTCGCGTAGCCTCGCCGCCACACTTGGGACAGGAGCACTTTAGCCAATCGGTCATAAGTGCAAGGGGAGATTCTCCTGTTTCCGTGGGCTCGTAGGACTCAACATCAGGAAGTTCAAGAGGAAGTTCGCTCTCCGGGATAGCAACCCAACCGCACTTTTCACAGTAAACCACAGGAATAGGCTCGCCCCAATATCTCTGACGGGAGAACACCCAGTCGCGAAGTTTGAAGTTCACCCTTGCAGTACCAATTCCCTTTTCCTCAAGGAATTCTATCATCTTCTTTTTGGCCTCTTCCACCTCAAGACCTGTGATAAATCCCGAATTTACAAGCACGCCGGTAGCAACATCGGTAAATGCAGCCTCCTCTACGTTTCCGCCTGCAACAACCTCAACAATAGGAAGGTTAAACTTCTTTGCAAAGTCCCAGTCCCTTTCGTCATGGGCGGGAACTGCCATAATAGCACCTGTTCCGTATCCTGCAAGAACGTAGTCGGAAATAAAGATAGGAATTTCCTTTCCATTAGCGGGGTTAATTGCCTTAACACCCTTAAGTTCTACACCTGTCTTATCCTTTACAAGTTCGGTACGCTCAAAGTCCGACTTTCTTGCAGCCTGCTCCTTATATGCAACCACATCCTCATAGTTTTCGATAAGAGCCTTGTTTTTCTCGACAAAGATATGCTCAGGAGCAATAACCATGTAAGTCGCACCAAAGAGAGTGTCGCATCTTGTGGTATAAACCCTGAGTTTATCACCTGTTGTGGTCTCAAAATCTATTTCCGCACCGTAACTGCGACCTATCCAGTTTATCTGTTGAGTCTTTACTCTCTCAATGAAATCAAGTCCCTCAAGACCGTCTATGAGTTTGTTTGCATATTCTGTAATCTTGAGCATCCACTGGCTCTTTACCTTTCTAATAACAGCAGAGCCGCATCTTTCGCAAACACCGTTTACGACCTCCTCGTTTGCAAGGACAACTTTACAAGAGGTACAGAAGTTTACTGCCATCTCCTTTTTGTAAGCGAGTCCTGCTTTGAAGAGCTGGAGGAATATCCACTGCGTCCACTTGTAGTAAGAGGGGTCCGTGGTGTTTATCTCTCGCGACCAATCAAAAGAAAGACCGAGTGCTTTAAGTTGTCCCTTAAAGCGAGCAACGTTGTTTTCGGTAACAATCTTGGGGTGAATCTTGTTTTTAATGGCAAAATTCTCGGTAGGAAGACCAAAAGCGTCCCAACCCATAGGGAAAAGAACGTTAAAGCCCTGCATTCTCTTCTTTCTTGAAACAATATCAAGGGCTGTGTAGGGGCGAGGGTGTCCTACGTGAAGTCCCTGTCCCGAGGGATAGGGGAATTCAACAAGAGTGTAGTACTTGGGCAGCGAGAAATCCTGCTTTGCTCTGAAAGCATCTGCCTCATCCCATTTTCTTTGCCATCTTTTTTCAATACGGGAATAATCGTAAAGCATTTTTATATCCTCTTTATTTATTAGTTTGCAATTTTTCGTCAACTTCCTTTTCAAGTTCGGATATATCTATCCTACCCTCTGGAGGAAGCAGTCGCTCAAAATTATAGAAAGAGCGAGACTCCTTGTCAAAAACATTGACAATAACATCCATATAATCGACGAGTATCCAGGTTGCTCCCCTTTTACCCTCGATTCTTTCGGGATCTTTTCCCCGAAGTCCAATCAAATAGGCAACCTCATCGGCAAGCGATGCCACATGGGTAGAAGACCTACCTGTAACATTTACATAAAAATCGGTAATTGCCGTCGTTCCTCTGACATCATATAGAGTGACATCAATACCTTTTTTCTCGATAAGCACCTTTACTATTTCTTTTGCAAGAATCTCGGAGGATACACCTACGAGTTCGGTTGTCTTTTCTATTTGCATATTAGCCTTTCTGATTATCTTTGCTCGGAATTTCTATCTTCGTTAGTTCCGAGTCATCATAAATCCTTGAGTTTATACTGTTTGAGTTGTATATATCTAATAGTTTTTTCTCAGACCTCGGCTTAAAACTTCCCTCTTTATCAAAGAGAGTAAAGTTATATCCAAGAGTCATAAATAGTTCCCTGCTCGCTTTTGCGTTACATACATAATAGGAAACGCCTTTGATTGTCAAGGCTGCCTGCCCGGGCAGGTTTGCGTACTTTATCTTCGCATCTACAAGCCTGCCGTTTTTCTTAAGGGCAATACCCAACACATTGGAAAGCCTGATATTTGAAATTACCCCCTCACCTGAGTCGCACATCATACGAAAAGCGGTTGTAGGGTTTATAGAGCCTTTAAGTTTTGTGATAAAAGCGGATAAAAACAGTTTTTGTGCATCAATCCTCCCCAGGTCGCCAAGTGCATACCCGCGACGGTATCTGACAAAACGGAGTGCCTCTTCGCCCGACAAATGGTGTGTCCCTTTCTTAATATCAATATCTAACTCGCCATTATCGTCCTTATAGACAAAATCCGTCTTAAAGGTTATATCTACTCCACCTATATGGTTTATAAGTCTTGAAAAAGCATCAGCAGTAAATCCTACAAAACCATCTATCGAAACACCAAGCAGAGTGCCGACAAATGAAGAAAACTCCAAAGCAGACTTAAACCCGTCCTCTTGCTCTCTTAAAAGCGTAGGATACACTCCGTTTATTTTCATTCCTCGACCTCTGTAATAAACATAGGTATCACGGGGAATTTGAACAAATGATGCCTCGTTGGTTTTTGTATCGTAACTTGCAAGTATAAGGGCGTCTGTGTTGTCAAAGGCGTCATCAAAGCCTATTATTAAATAGGTATATTTTGTCTTTTGGCCACTCTCGGTAGCACGCCCATCGGTTGCACAGGCAACAAGGCTCTTTCCAAATGTAAAGCAAAATGCTATTAGCAAAACAAAAATTATAATTCTTTTCATAAAAACTCCTACTTTTTTGTAGTTAGTTTTACCGATAAGAAATAAAAAATCGTTGCTAAATCAAGCCTAAGAAGGCATTTTTTGTTTTTATTGTTCTTGAGTTTATCCTCATTCCCCTTTGCTTTAAGAAAGATATTGTAAATTCAATACACAAAACGACCGAGCGATGAAGCGCTTTAATCTTTTCTTTTAAATCGCAAGAGGAACAAATCTCGCTTAAAAGAATTTCTCTCGTTTCTGTGCAAGAGGGATAAGTCCTACCCTCTTCAATAAAATCCGAGATAAATATTATCTCATCAAATAGCGACATATCCTCACCGCCAAGGGTGTGCTTGAATACAGCACTTAAGATTTTATCGCTTGCAAATTCGGAAAAATCCCTCTTAATCAATGTCACAGCGGCAAAGGAGTGAAGCGCAGGCAAAGTAGCCTTGTCCTCATCGGTTAATCCCTCGCACTCATTTGCAAGTCGAAGTTGCTCCTCGGTGGGTATTTCTTTTGCCACATCATGAAGAAGAGCAGCCGCTCTTATATCCATAACATCAAGGGGCAAAAGAATTTCAGCAAGGAATTTTGCCATTTTCTCAACACCCAAAGTGTGCCGAAAACGTTTTTCACCCATTAAACCCCGAACTTTATTGCGAAGTTCACAAAGTTTTCCCTCATCTATCATTCTCTACCTCGTAAAGGTGATTTGCTTGGATATAGTCATATACCAAAGGGGGCAAAAAATCTCTTCTAAAACTGTCACCCGCCGAGCGAATTTCGCTTGAAGAAACCTCAAAGGGCGCAGACTCAATCTCATAAATCTTCGCGCCGAATTCACGGCGAAACACATCACATTTTTCCTTTATAGCCCGACCTATTTCCTCGCTTGATTCTCTTCTTACATAGCAAATCGATGCAAGAGTAAATATATAATCGTACCGACGCCAGGTGTCAAAGGTGAGCATCATATCCGAGCCTATAAGCAAAAACAACTCGGTGTTTTCGTCGGAAAGTTCCTCTAAAGTAAGGTAGGTATAACTGCGACCGCCTCGCCTTATCTCCATATCCGATATTTTCGCCACCTCTATATGAGAAAAAGCAAGTTCGCACATTTTAAGACGCTCTTTGGCACTCACCGTACCGCTATACGCCTTGTGTGGAGGAATATCGTCGGGAATGATAAGAAGTTCGTCGAGCCCCATTTGTTTGGCAAAGTTTTCGGCAACGAGAACATGACCTTTATGCACAGGATTAAATGTTCCTCCATAAACGCCTAATCTCTTTTTTCTCCTCATGGCAGTTCTATTCGCTTTTTCTTTTCCGACTCTTTGTAGAGGACGAATTTAGAGCCGACGCAGGATACAACATCGCACCCAATAGCCTCTGCAATCTCCTGTGCCGCATCTTGTGCACGATAACCGCTGTTTTCAAGGACTCTTGCCTTAATTAGTTCACGCGCCTCAAGAGCATTTGCAATCTGTAAGCATATTTCCTCGGTAATTCCACCCTTGCCTATCTGGAAAATAGTATCAAGGCTGTGTGAAAGTCCTCTTAAATATGCTCTCTGCTTACTGTTTAACATGATTTTTTCCTTAATTTTATTTTTCAAACAAAGCCTTAGAAAATTCCTCGGCATTAAACGGCTTCATATCGTCGATTTTCTCACCGACACCGATAAACTTTACAGGAATACCAAGTTCCTGCTTTATCGAAAGAACTATACCGCCCTTGGCAGTTCCGTCAAGTTTGGTAAGAACAAGTCCCGTGATATTAGCCGAGCCCTTGAACTCCTTTGCCTGCATAACTGCATTCTGACCTGTGGTGGCATCGAGAACGAGCAGCGTTTCTCTGGAAGAACCAGGCAGTTCGCGGGAGATAACACGGTCAATCTTAGCAAGTTCGTCCATTAGGTTCTTCTTGTTGTGAAGTCTTCCTGCGGTGTCGATTATAAGCACGTCTGCCTTTCTGCTCTTTACTGCATTAATTGCGTCAAAGACCACCGAAGCAGGATCGGCCCCCGCCGCCTGCTTGACAATCTCAACCCCTGCTCTTTCGCACCAGACGGTAAGTTGCTCTGCCGCTGCGGCACGGAAGGTATCTGCCGCCGCAACAACAACTCTCTTGCCTTGCCTTTTTAGTTCTGCGCTTATCTTGCCTATTGAGGTGGTCTTGCCAACTCCGTTCACACCGATAACGAGAATTACAGAAGGCTTTGTTTCAAGGCAAAGAGGCTCATGCTCGCCTACCATACGCATAAGTATAGCGAGAAGTTCCTCTTTTACACTTTCTCCGTCTTTTAGGCGTTTGTCCTTTACAATCTCGCGAAGTTCCTCAAGGATTTGCTCGGTAGCAGAAAACCCAATATCTGCACCAATAAGCAGTTCTTCCAGTTCCTCAAAGAGTTCCTCATCAACCCTGACGAACATCTTAAAGAAGTCGTCAAGTTTACCCATTATAGCATTTTTAGTCTTAATCAGACCTTCTTTTAATTTGTCAAAGAACCCCATCGAGCAACTCCTTTTGTTTTCCTTCTATCTCGTTTACATTAAGTTCGATGCACTGAGAAATACCTCTTTGAGGCATCGTTACACCATAAAGACGGTCACCAATTTCCATAGTACCACGACGGTGTGTAATAAGAATAAACTGTGTATCCTCGCTAAGTCGCTTTACATACTCACCAAACCTAAAGACGTTGACCTCGTCAAGCGCCGCCTCTATCTCGTCAAGAATACAGAACGGTGTGGGATTAACCTTAAGAATTGCAAATAGAAGCGCAATTGCAACGAAGGACTGTTCACCACCCGAAAGAAGCGACATACTCTTAATAATCTTGCCGGGAGGAGCCGCCTTAATCTCTATACCAGAGGTTAGAACGTCACTTGGATCGGTAAGCGAAAGTTCTGCATTACCACCACCAAACAAATCACGGAAAGTAATAGCAAAGTTTTTATTTATAGCATTGAACGCCTCAATAAAACTATTACGCATCTCCTGCTCAATACGGTTAATAATATCAATAAGTTCTTCCTTTGACTTTGTAAGGTCGATATATTGACTGTTCATATAATCGTATCTCGACTTAACCTCGGCGTATTCCTCTATTGATTTTGGATTAAAGTTACCAATTGAACGAAGTTTTGACTTACAATGAGCCTGCACCTTTGCAACCTCATCACGATTTTCCTCGGTTACGGGGGGATATTGCATAGAAACTGCATCCTCGTAACTCATCTCGTACTCATCGTAAAGTTGGCTGCCGAGTTCTGCCTGTTTTTCAAGCAGTTTATCAAGTGCTGTTCTCGTTTTCGTTGCATACTCAAAGAGGGCTTGGTTGCTTGCGGTCTTTTCCTTGATTTTAAGACGAACCGATGTCATCTCTCTTTCAAACTCATTGCCGCCCTCCTCCACGTCTCGTCTTTGCTCGGTGAGTTCCCTAAACCTCTCTTCAAGAGCCGCATATTCCTGACTTCTTTCGCTCTTCTTGGTGTCAATTCCCTGACGTTTTGCATTGAGCGATTCAATACGGATAAGTTGTTGACTCTTTTCTTCTTCGAGTTCGGCTATACGTTCATCAATATTATTAACAAACTGCATAACACCCTCGATTTCCTTCTTCGATTCGGCAATTTTTACGTTTGTTTCGTTAGCCTTGGAAATTACCTCGTCACGCTTATCATCAACGACATACATTTCTGCCTGTCTTTTTGTCCTGAATTCTTTGAAAGCCTCAATTCGCTCGTAGGTTTCTTCGAGTTCAAAGCCAAGCCTTTCAATCTCTTCCTCGGCTCTCTTTCTGCCACTTACAAGGTTTTCGTAATCCTCGCGGAATTTAGCAATAATATTCTTGTTTGCCTCATACTTTGCCGTAGCATTGTCAAAGGCTGCAAACTGCGAACGAGATAAAGTCAATAGTATCTCTCTATCCTGCTCTGCTAATTTTAGATTATTCTGTGCCTCATGAAGTTCGGTTTCTATATCTGCAAGAGTCGCTACCATATCTGATATGAGTTTTTCAAGTTCTGCGCTCTTTGCTTTAAGTTCTGCAATCTCGTTAACTCTTGACAAAAGACCGCTATCTCTCTTGGCGCTACCACCGGTAAATGAACCTCCCGCATTGATAACCTGACCATCGAGAGTTACCATTTTGACTTTATAACCTATCCTTTTAGCGGCAGCGTTTGCGTTGTCGATATTGTCGAATACAAGAGTACGTAAAAGCAAAAATTCGATAATCGAGCGATATTTCTTATCAACACCAACAAGAGTGTCCGCCCTACCGATAAAGCCGGGCATCTTTCTTGCCACCTTGCTTTCTTCGCTCTCGTTTGGAACTCTGATAGTCGATATAGGATAGAAGGTAATTCTACCCGCATTTGCTCTTTTTAGTGCCTTCATAGCCGCCTTTGCGGTTTCGTCGGTGTCAACTACAATGTTTTGCAAACTTGCACCGAGCGCCATATCAATAGCGGTTACGTATTCCTTGTCAACCGTGATAATAGTAGAAAGCGGACCATATATCTCGCCGTCAATATTCCCCGCACCGTACTCACGCATAACAAACTTGACGCTCTCATAATAGCCATCAAAATGCTCGTTCATTCGAGAGAGTGCGTCTGCCCTTTGGTCAAGAGTATCTTTCTTAACTCGAAGTTCGCCAAGCGAGTCGCTTACTTCTGTTCTCTGTTCGGTTAGCCTTGCGCTTTTCTCGGAGTTTTCGGCAATAATAGCCTCTTTCTCTTCTATCTGAACTCGGAATTCTCTTGTGCTTTCCTCGCATTTTTCCGCCTCTATACGCAATTCTTCTCCAAGACTTTCGTATTCGGCTATCTGCTCCTCAATATCTTTGGTTTTAGAGCCGTCAGACTCGCGGGAAGAGGTGAGCATTTCAATTCTCGCCTTAATCTCAGCAGCGATATTTTCCTCTACACGAAGGTCATCAAGAGCGTCCTCTATTTCCTTGGTCATCTCGGCAATCTTATCGCTAAGTTCCTGCTGGTTTGCAAGATAACCAAATCTTATATCCGAAAGTTCAGCCACAACCTCGTCAATAGCCGCCTTTTTGGCGAGATATTGCTCTTTGGAAGCGTTCAAACTACCGATACTTGTTTCTATTTCGGCAATTCTCCTGTTACAGTCCTCAATAAGTTCAAGCGAGCGAGTAAATTCAAAGTCTGCCGCCCTCATAGAACTATCAAGATCGTGGAGCATTGTGGTAGTTCTTTGAATTTCTGTAAGCAATTCTTCGCTCTTTTGCTTGTTCATTATAGACTTGGTATAGAGGTTTTCCTGTTGTGCTTCAAGGTCGGAAAGCATCTGTCTAACAATATCGAGTTCGTGTTCAGCAAGACGCCAAGCCTTATCCGCCTCTTCAATATCCTCTAATATTTTCTTTGTATCATAGAGCCAAAGAGAAACGTCGGCTCTCTTTTTTTCCTCATAAATAGCCAAGCCCGCACGCGCTCTTTCCGCCTCTTTTTCAAGTGGACCAACACGCGATTCAAGTTCAAGCCTAATATCGTTAAGCCTGTCTAAATTCTCACTGGTAGCCTTAAGTTTGTTCTCGGTTGCCTCTTTTCTCTCACGATATTTAGCAATACCCGAAGCCTCCTCGAATATATGGCGACGTTCTTCGCTCTTTTTACCAACGATCTCCTGTACCTTACCCTGTCCTATTACCGAATAGCCTTCACGGCCTACACCCGTATCAAGAAACAAGGAATATATATCCTTCAGACGCTTAGACTCGCGGTTGATAAGATATTCACTTTCACCGGTTCTGTAATATCTTCTCGTGACTGTTACCTCATCGGTGTCAATATCAAGCCTGCTGTCGGGATCCGTGTTGTCAAAGGTGATAGAAACCTCGGCAAAACCCATAGGTCTTCGGTCATCTGTTCCACCAAAGATAACGTCTTCCATTCTTGTACCACGGATATTTCGGCTATTTCTCTCGCCCAAAACCCAACGCATAGCGTCGGATATGTTAGACTTACCGCTTCCGTTAGGGCCAACAATGACGGTAGCACCACGCTCGAAGGTCAGTACGGTTCTGTTAGGGAATGACTTAAATCCATGAAGTTCAAGTGATTTTAAGTACATATTCCTTCGTCCTCCTCTGCTAAAATTTTAATCTGAAAGTCTGATAAATTTTCACTCTCTGAAATTATTACTCTCTTTATGTTAAATTTGTTTTTAATATATTCTTTATTTACTCTTTTTTGCCCGATAGCCCGAGAAAGAAAACCTCTTGAAACCAATATTTTCAGGTAATCAGTCGGTATATTAGGCAACGCATAAATACCAGCCAATATTCTATTGAGCATAACTCGTCCTTCGACAAGTTCGCCAAGAGCCGAATGGTTTGGGCCACTATAATATTTATCCTCGCTCGAAAGATTTTCCGAGGCACATAGACCTACGCGAATAACCTTTATACCCCTGCTTAAAAAGAACTCATAAACAGAGGCAGAACGCTCAATTGCATCATCAAGTGTTAAGGCAGAGTATTCACCAGACCTGCACATTTCGTAAAGTTCGGTGTCCCGAAAAACTACAGTAGGATAAATTCTTGCATATCCTGCGCCAACCGAGGCAATAAACTCTGCTGTTTCCATCTCTTTCTCTAATGTAGATGAAGGCAAACCTATCATCATCTGCCCCACCAAATCAAATCCTGCCTCGACCAGAAGTTTGCAGGCAGATAACTCATCGGCAAAAGTATGTCCTCGTTTTGATTTAAGAAGAACATCGTCTTTGGCACTTTGCAAACCAAGTTCAACCGTCCTGACCGAATATTTCTTCAAAATAGAGATAATTTCATCATTTATATAGTCGGGACGAGTCGATAGCCTGATACTCTGAATCTTGCCAAGATTAACATATTCCTCGGCTATATCGAGCAAAGAAATCATAAGCGAGCGTTCTATTCCTGTAAAAGAGCCACCAAAAAAGGCAACTTCACATTCATCTGTCGGCTCAATGGTGGAAAGAACCGCCTCTATATCCTCTCTTATGCTCTCTGCTCGAAATTCATTTCTACCGCAAATAGTGCGTTGATTACAAAAAACGCACATATTAGGACAACCAAGATGAGGAATAAATATGGGAATATTTATATGCCTACTCATTTTTGCTAATTCCAAACAGTAAAAGTGCCTCTCTTGCTGCATTCATCTCTGCCATTCGCTTGGTAGAGCCGACACCTACACCGACCTTGTTATTGTTTATGAAGGCGACAGCGGTAAATGTCTTATCGTGCTCTGGTCCTTGCTCGCTATACTCGTACCTTAAAACAGCCCCTGAGTTTTTCTCCACAAACTGTTGAAGAGTGGTTTTATAGTCGGTGATACCGCTTTTTGCCACCTGTTCAATCTCGCCCTCAAGTAGAAGACGAACAACAGAGGAATATTTAAGCCCCTTGCCATTTTCACGGTCGTCGGTATAAATAGCACCTATCACCGCTTCGAGAGCGTTGGCGAGAATTTTCGGGTTCTTACGAAGACCTATCCCCTCCTCCGATGCTCCAATATTCAGATAATCACCAAGCGAGATTCGCAAAGCAACCGAAGCAAGCGTTGCCTCGCAAACCAGTCTTTGACGCATCTTTGTGAGCGCACCCTCGCCCTGTCTTTTGAATCTATCGAAGAGAAGTTCTGAGATAACGATTTGAAGCACCGCATCGCCCAAAAACTCAAGCGATTCGTTTGACTCTGCTCGTATTCCCCTCGCCTTCATCTCATTTGTAAAAGAGGAATGTGTAAGAGCGGAATCAAGCAATTTAAGGTCTTGAAATTCATATCCCAAAGACTTTGAAAGACCAATAGCGTCCTTTCCGATAGCCATATTTCCTCCTTACAATAAATTTAGTATAACTTTATAATTAAACCTCGCCTCCCTGGCATATTGACCTGTCGGCATCATCGAGCATCTTCTTCTCGTCGTAATCTCTTGCAAAGGCTATAATATCCTCTATAATACCTGTTTCTACATAGTGAATAGCCTGTCTAACCGCATTTTTTATTGCGATAGCGTCAGAAGAGCCGTGAGCCTTGATAACGGGCTTTAGAATACCGAGCAGAGGCGCTCCGCCGTGTTCAGAGGCATCGAATTTCTTCTTCATCTCCTTTATCTTACCCGAAAGAGTAAGAGCCGAAACCGAAGTAATAAAATTAGAGGATATAACCTCCTTGAGGGTTTTCATAAGGAATTTCCCCATTCCCTCAATAGTTTTTAGGAATATATTGCCCGAAAAACCGTCTGTTACGAGTACATCGCAGACATCGAAAGGCACTTCCTTGCCCTCCACATTACCGACAAACTCAAGCCCTGACTCAATAAGCATCTGGTATGACTCAACTTGTAGCGAGTTGCCCTTGTTGAACTCTGTACCGTTATTGAGTTGACCGATTCTTGGTCTATCAATGCCGTAAATCTTCTCCATATATTTCGCTCCCATAAAGGCAAACTGACATATATTATCCGAACTTACGGTAAGATTTGCGCCCGAATCCATAAGAAGGACGGGATTTGAAAGCGGAAGAACCGATGCAATCGCTGCGCGGTTAATCCCGGGAATTCTACGACAGATTATAGTCGCACCTGTAATAAGAGCACCGGTGTTACCTGCACTAACAAAGGCGTCAACCTCGCCATTATGAAGAGCCTTAAGCCCTACACTCATCGAGGAATTTCGTTTATCACGGACAACGCAAAGAGGGTTGTCCTCCATTGTAATAACCGAATCAGCACTAATTATTTCTATCCCTTTAAGGTCGATATCATTAGTAATTGCGACGTTTGAAATAACATTTTCATCTCCTACAAGAACTATTGTATGCTCGCTGTATTCATGAGCCGCCAGAGCCGCGCCCTTGACAATTTCAAAAGGAGCGTTATCTCCACTCATCGCATCAACACAAATTCTCATCTATACATAGGAAAGCAAGTTGAGACTTCAAAAACTCCAAAGAACGGCTGGCATAGGCTTCGTTTCTTGCTTTCTTTCCTCCTTTGACTTTATTTTCAAGCGGTGCTATAATACCAAAGTTTGCGTTCATAGGTTGGAAGGAGGAGGATATTCCACCCTCGCTGACATATTGTGCAAGAGCACCTATTTCGGTCTTTGGTGTGAATAGCACGGGCTCCTTTTGCAGTGCCTTAAGAGCCGCATTTATTCCTGCAACAAATCCTGAAGAAGCAGATTCAACATATCCCTCAACTCCAGTCATCTGCCCCGCAAAGAAAAGATTTGGATATTTCACGGTTTGATAGGTTTCGTTAAGGAAACCTGGAGAATTTAGATATGTGTTTCTATGCATAACACCATAGCGGAAGAACTCTGCATTTTCAAGTCCAGGAATAAGACCAAACACTCTTTTTTGCTCACCAAAGGTCAGGTGAGTCTGGAAGCCGACTATGTTATACATAGTGCCCTCTTTGTTTTCCCTTCTTAATTGAACTGTGGCAAAAGCGTCCTCGCCTGTTGTCGGCACAGGAAGTCCCACGGGTTTCATAGGGCCAAAGCGTAGTGTGTCATAACCACGCGATGCCATAACCTCAACAGGCATACACCCCTCAAACACGGTAAGATCCTCTTGCATTTCGGCATCAAAAGCCTTCATTTTGGCAACCTCTGCCCCGACGAGTGCATTGTAGAATAGGTCGTATTCCTCTTTTGTCAATGGGCAGTTAAGATAGTCCTCAGGGTTGCCCTTGCCATATCTTGAAGCAAAGAAAGCCTTTGTCATATCGATAGAAGAAAAATCTATTATAGGTGCTGCCGCATCAAAGAAGTGGAGTTCTGTTCCACCTGTAAGTTCGCTTATCCTTTTTGCCATAGCATCCGAGGTTAAAGGACCTGTTGCAACTACCGTAACAACTTCGGTGTCTATTTCATCTACTTCACCATTTATCACGGTGATAAGTGGATGGTTTTTAATTTTTTCAGTAATATATTCGCTGAACTGCTCGCGATTTACCGCAAGCGCACTTCCTGCGGGAACCTGTGTACTGTAAGCCGCCTCAATAATAAGCGAACCTAAAACACGCATCTCCTCTTTTAAAAGCCCAACGGCGTTATTTAGTTGGTTAGAGCGAAGCGAGTTAGAACAGACGAGTTCAGCAAAGCCCTCGCTGTGGTGTGCAGGAGTGAACTTGTGGGGCTTCATCTCGTAAAGTTCTACCCGAACCCCCATTCTTGCCGCCTGCCATGCCGCCTCGCAACCTGCAAGACCTGCTCCTATAATTTTGATACAAGCCTCACCCATCACTCAATCACCGTCATTTCTTCATCTCGTTTGAATCCGCAACCTGTTTTTTTACAAACAACGCTCTTTCTCGTCTTGCGATAGTAAAGCAAAGAGCCACAGTCGGGACATTTTTCAGAAAGAGGCATATCCCAAGAGGAAAAATCGCAATCGGGATATTTTTCACAACTGTAAAAGACCATTTTTCCCCTGCCGTGTCTTGCCAGAACCTTTGACGAGCAAAGAGGACAGGATACATCAAGAGCGATTATCTTCTGCTTTGTAAATCGGCATTCAGGATAGTTGGCACAGGCGTAGAAAGTGCCGTATCTTCCGTTACGAACAAGCATTTCGCCACCACATTCCTCGCACTTAAAGCCTGCGTATTCGTGCTTAACCTCTTCGACATTTTGAACATTTCCACTCTTGTCAACGGCTCTTGTATTCTTACATTCAGGAAATCTCGGACAGGCGAGGAATTTGCCGAATTTTCCCTCCTTATACACCATTTTTGCCCCACACTTGTCGCATATAATATCGCTCTCATCAAGAGGCAAGGCAACCTTTTCCTGTCCCTCAGCCGCCCTTGTGGCGACCTCAAGATTTGCGGCAAACTCGGTATAGAAGTCGGAGATAACCTCCTCTATTGTATTTTTACCATTTTCAATAGCGTCGAGTTCGCTCTCCATGGTGGCAGTAAACTCATAATCGATTATTCTCGGGAAATACCTCTTCATAAAGTTGGTGGTAATTTCACCAAGTGGGGTTGCTATGAGCATTTTACCATCTCTTTTTACATACTGTCTTGACGTAATAATCGAGATTATCGGCGCATAGGTCGATGGACGGCCAATACCGTTTTCTTCGAGGAATTTAATAAGTGATGCCTCTGTATATCTTGGCGGAGGCTCGGTAAAGTGTTGCTCAACAACTATCTCTTTTATTGCAAGAACTTGGTTTTCCATAACGTTAGGAAGACTTGAAAGGCTTAGGTTATCGCCATCTTTTGCATCCTCGTCTATAACCTCGTCCGAATAAATGTTTAAGAACCCCTTGGATTTAATTACATATCCACCCGTCTTATAGATATATCCTGAGTTTTCCACCTCAACCGTCACCGTGTCAAGCACGGCGTATTTCATTTGACTTGCCAAAAAACGCTCCCAAATAAGGCGATAAAGCCTGTATTGGTCATTTGTAAGCATCCTTCTTATGGATTTTGGCGATATAGACACATTAGAGGGACGGATAGCCTCGTGTGCATCCTGTGAGTTGTTGTTGCTCCTGTAATTGCGCACAGTTTCAGGCAAGCAATCCTCTCCGAAGTTGTTGGCAATATATTCCCTCGCCGCATCCTGTGCAGATGTCGCAATACGAAGCGAGTCGGTACGCATATAGGTTATAAGACCTTGCACACCGCCAAATTCCGCACCAAGGTTAAGACCGTCGTAAAGTTCTTGGGCAACCTTCATCGTCTTCTGCGATTGGAAACCGAGTCTTTTTGACGCCTCTTGTTGAAGTGTGGATGTTGTAAAGGGTGGTGCGGGCATTCTGTGCTTAACCGCGTGCTTTACCGAGGTTACAACGAATTCACCACGGGCATTTGCGTTCTTTACAGCCTCCGCCTCTTCGCTATTGCTAATTTTTACCTTTCCGTCTTCGTCGCCTACGAGTTTTACCGTGATAGGCGTACCGTCTGAATCGAAGAGGATAGCCTCAATCGTCCAATATTCGCTTGGAACAAAAGCACGGATTTCTTCCTCTCTCTCGGCAATTATCCTTGCGGCGACAGATTGTACCCTACCGCCGGAAAGACCGCTCTTTACACTCTTCCAAAGTAATTCCGAAAGATTGAACCCCACGAGTTTGTCAAGAATTCTGCGAGCCTGTTGCGAATTAACAAGTTCCTCGTTTATTGGGCGGGGGTTCTTGATTGCCTCCCTGACGGCGGATTTTGTAATTTCATTAAAGGTAATTCTGCAAGGTGTTCCCGCGGGAATACCGAGTTGTGAGGCTATATGCCAGGAGATAGCCTCGCCCTCACGGTCAGGGTCTGTTGCGAGGAAAACTCTCGAAGCATTCTTTGCCTCGCGGCGAAGTTCTTTAATTACATCGCCTTTTCCTCGAATGTTTATATAGTGAGGTTGAAAACCGTTTTCAACGTCAATACCAAGCGTGCTTTTCGGCAGATCGCGTATATGTCCCTTCGAGGCAATTACCCTGTAATTTGACCCTAAATAACTTTTAATCGTTGTCGCCTTTGCAGGTGACTCAACTATAACTAAATATGACATTTATATAAAGCGGTATAAACCGCGCCTTTCATCTTAAATTGCGTTTTACCCTGTCGCCGGGGAGCATATAGACAAATCCCAAAACTTCAAGTTTCAATAGAATTGTCATAACTCTCATCAGGTCATATCCTTCGCATACCAAAGACTCTACATAGCAGTCGGAATCGACCGGAATCATCATATATATATGCAATAGGTCTTCTGACAATTGGGGCATAAGTGGCTTGTTTTCAGGAACCCCCTTGTTCTTTACACTCTTATTTTCAGAACGAATACCGTTTTCAAAGTCGGGTAAATCCTCTGTCAATTTAGAGGTCGGGGGCAGCTCATCACCCCGCGATTGACTCTTTGTCTTTTTTCTCCCCTTCTTTGTCGGCGAGGTAAATATTTCATCGTCCACCGTCACACAAAGCACCGAGAGCGAGGAAAGCACCTCCACCATATCAACAGGGGTTCTTTTTGATAACCTCTGTAAATCGAGAGGTGAATTGCTCCTGAACTCAAAGTCACGAATTACATCCTCCGCACTCGTGCAAAGATGCGCGCCCTCTTTTATCAAAATATGCGATGCCCTGCTACCCTCGTTTCCAACGTTTCCGGGAAATGCGTAGATAGGCTTGTTTTGACTTTTAGCATATCTTGCAGTGATAAGAGAGCCACTTCTCTCGCCTCCCTCAACCACCACCGTGGCAATAGATACACCACTTATAAGTCTGTTTCTTTTTGGGAAATTGTATCTATTTGGAGGAGTCGATGGCGGATATTCGGTCATAATACAACCTTTTTTGACAATACTTCGTGCAAGAGTCTTGTGTCCTTCCGGATAGCAGATGTCAATTCCGTTACCAAGAAATACAATAGTAGGCGCACCCGCAGCAATAGCACCTGCAAGTGCAACACCATCAACACCCATCGCCATTCCAGACACAACAGTTCCACCCACACTACCGAGATCATAACCAAAATTGAAAGCATTTTTCCTGCCATAACTCGACAGGTTTCTTGCACCGACAACAGCACAGGGGAAAATGTTATTGAAATCGGGTAATACACCCCTGTAATAAAGCAATACAGGCGGTGTTTTAATCATTTTAAGAGAAAGAGGAAATCTTGCGTCATTGTATGTAAGAATACCGATATTTTTCTCTCTGCAATACTCGTATATTTCGTTTGCTCTATCAAGTTTTTTCACATATAAAGCCGAGCAATCGCTAATTTTAGGATTTACTGCCGTGCGAATTTGCTTATCGGTGGCGTTGTAAACATCTTCTGCCGTATCAAAAACCTTCATCAGGTCACGAAAGGTAGCGGTATCTACACTGCATGCAAGCGAAAGCCATATCCAATACACCAGTTCGTTCATAATGACACCTTATCCTTTACTTTGCTCCCACATAAAAACAGCCGCAGCCACCGAGGCGTTAAGCGATTCGGTATTTTGACTAATTGGGATATAAACACTCGAAGTACACATCTTTGATATTTCCTCATCAATTCCGTGTCCCTCGTTTCCGATAACAAAAATATCTGTCTTCTTAATTTCAATAGTATCAAGCGGCAAAGAGTTATCCCTCAGTTCTGCGGCATAAAGTCGCCTTCCGTGTGCCTTTGCCGCCTCGATAAAACTGCCAACGTCAGAAATGACGGTAGTCTTTATCTTAAACAGACTACCCATAGCGCTCCTGATTGTTTTAGGATTATATAGGTCTGCACAGTCAGAACTTAATAAAATATGCTCAATTCCAAAAGCCACAGCACTCCTGATAACCGAACCGAGGTTAGAGGGGTCGCGCACCGAATAGAGCATAAGTGCTCGCTCGTCCTCTTCCAAGAATAACTCTTCCTTATATATTATATACTTATTGTAGAAAAAGTCAAGATATTTTATTACCGTTATCACACCTTGTGGGGCCTTTTCGGTAGAAATTTTTTCAAAAACAGAGTCCGCAACAATAGTTACACGCACGTCATTATATTTGTCTAAGGTTAACCTATCGGCAAGCGCCTCAAATATTTGTTCTTTTTTAGATAGAGAAATGTATAAACCAACCACAGGCAGCCCACCGTCAAGAGCCTCAAGAGTAAGTTTTACCCCCTCGCAAACAAAAAGTCTATTCTCTGCCCTGCCCTTTTTATCAAGGAGCGATGCAACAGTCTTAATTTGGCCGTTTGCCCTGCTTGTTATTACTTCTTGTCCTATAATCATATCTACTCCTAAAATACTAAAAATCCGGCTTCGCCTAAAAGGAAAGCCGGATTAAATAATTACTTTGCAAGTGCAGCCTTAGCACTATCGCAAATGCTTGCGAAAGCAACCTTGTCGCTAACTGCAATCTCAGCGAGCATCTTACGGTTGAGAGCGATGCCTGCAACCTTAAGACCGTGCATAAGGGTAGAATAGTTCATACCACATACAGCAGCCTGAGCACTGATTCTGGTGATCCAAAGTCTGCGGAAATCTCTCTTCTTCTGCTTACGACCTGCGAATGCATAGTTACCACCCTTAAGTACGGCCTGCTTAGCCATCTTGAAGTGAGTAGATTTTGCGCCCCAGTAGCCCTTAGCAGCCTTAAGTATATTCTTTCTTCTCTTGCGCGTCATTATCGCGCCCTTAACTCTTGCCATTTTATCTTATCCTCCAAATTTTTTCGTTGTGCCTTATTACTTCTGAATAAGGGTTCTGTAAGTGGGTGCAAAGCACTCGCTGAGTATCGCGCCCTTGCGAAGACCTCTCTTACGTTTGGAAGTCTTAATGCCAAGGTTGTGACGATGGTTGTTGTGATTCATTTTGATCTTGCCACTGCCGGTAACAGAAAATCTCTTAGCAGAAGCCTTGTGTGTCTTGATCTTTCCCATTTTTGTACTCCTTTTTTACGGGTTTAACCCTATATTTAACAAATTATTTTTTATCCTGTTTTACAGGAGCGAGGATGATAGACATATATCTACCGTCCAAGATAGGCTTTTTCTCTGCTGTGCCAAAGCCCTTGAGTGCTTCCTCGAACTTGAGAATAACCTCTCTACCGAGTTCGGTATGAGCCATCTCGCGTCCGCGGAATCTGACAACCGCCTTGACCTTGTTACCCTCGGCGAGGAATTTCTTCGCCTGGTTTACACGGGTTTCAAAGTCATGCATCTCAATACGGCAGGAGAGTTGAACCTCTTTAACCTTAACTATTACCTGCTTTTTTCTTGCCTCCTTCTCCCTCTTGTCACGCTCGAAGCAGAACTTGCCGTAGTCAATAGCACGGCAAACCGGCGGATTTGCGGTAGGAGCAATAAGTACAAGGTCCACAGAATTATTAAAAGCATAGGCGCGAGCGTCTTCGATTTTCATAATACCGAGTTGCTCATTACCAGGACCAATGACTCTAACCTCGGGGAATCTAATTTCCTCATTGATAGGCAGATCGTTCTTGTTAGTGCTAATGGTTTTGTACCTCCAAAATTAAAAAATGCATACAGAAAAATCCGTACGCATAATACACCCAAATTCCCTAAATAAAAAGGAAATCAAACATATTAACCCGGCGCACTTATGTGGCAAGGTGAGAACGGAAAATTCTGCTTTATTGTCAAGACCATTTGTCTTCCTTGGTATTATACAACTTTTATCCTTAAATGTCAATACCTTTTACAAAAAAACTTGCAAAAATATAAAATTCAATACAAATTCAACCTATTTAACAAATCTAAAGAATTAAAATTGGTTAAAATACCATATTTACAAATCATGCAATAATGTTGTATAATATCAACGTACCGATTTTAAGGCATTCAAAGAAGCATCAATCTAATGATGCACCACCGAGAATGTAATTAAAATCTACCTTTTATTTGAACTGTCACGGCGACATCTCACCGTGGCACAAAACGCGGGTGTGGCGGAATTGGCAGACGCGCCAGACTTAGGATCTGGTGGATTTCCGTGCAGGTTCAAGTCCTGTCACCCGCACCAAAAGAGTGGTTAAGTATGTTTGACCGCTCTTTTTCTTTTTTGGTGTAGGCTCCAGACCTCGATGTTTGCCCTGCAAACCAAGTCCTGGACGCTCGCAGGCTCGCCATTCCG
>JAZUPL010000088.1:0-2949 GCA_045605175.1 Eubacteriales bacterium
CCCGCTACCGAGAGCGAATATCTCGCCTACTGCAAGGCACACAACCTCAACCCCTAAAATAAAGAACAGGAGAAAAGAAAAATGGATAGAGCAACTATGAAACTTTACAAGGACTACTGCAAGAGAACCGCCAACCCCAAGGATTTTTGGGAGTGGTACTACGAGGGTGAGGAAGAGGACTAAGTCCTCTTCCCCAAATATCAAACAGGAGGAAGAAAAAATGGGTATAATAATGATTACTGCTTTTGCGGCGTGGTGCATAGGTAAAATCACTTATGAGTGTGTAACCGCGTATAAAACGATAAAATATGAAAAAATGTTGGAAACTGCCAACGAAAAATGGGTCGGTTAGCGTAGACTAACTGCGCCCGGGCGCGTTGTGCAACTTGCACAAACAAACAAAAGAAAAAGAAAAAACTTTGTGCATTTTGACGATTGACAATCTTCTTCTTTTGTGTTATAATATATATGTAAGAAAAAGAAAAAAAAGAAAAGAGGTAAACAAAAATGAAAAACTTTATTGAGAACGCTTTTGAAAATGGAACGGGTTGGGGTATCTTTGCGACAGTGCTTGTTGTTATAATCTGTCTTGCGTTTTGCTTCGGGGTTTTATGTCTTGAGGGTTGGATTGTAATGCTCCTTTGGAATGCAGTAATCGTTACCATATTTGGCGCGCCAACGCTTTCGTTCTGGCTGTCTGTTGGTATTCTCTTACTGTGTAACATTCTTTTTAAGTCTATTGTCCGCAACAAGTCATCGGATTGAGGAAGGAGTGCCTTCCTCATTTCGGGATTAATCAATATTTTTTTAATTATTTTTTAAAAAGGTATTGACAAATCCATTTGTTTATGGTATAATATAGATGTAAGAAAGAAAGAGAGGAACCAACTATGGCAACCAAATTCCCCATCAACGAGAGAGTATATGTAGACACCAACGGAGTGCGTGACTTCTATGTTATGAAATGCGACCGAGAGTGGTATGTTGAGGCATATCCCACGGGTACGATGGATAACACAAGAAAGACTATCGGTGGATTTTCCACGAAGAAGGCGGCACTTGAGTGCGTACAGTCTTGGAAGGGTTGGATGAAATAATCCAACCCATCGGCCGCCCGGGCGCTCGTCATTTTGCACAAAAGAAAGCAAATAAAACAAAGAAAGTTTGTGCAATTTGACGGTTGACAAATGGCGGAAAAAATGGTATAATATTATTGTCAAGAGGGAGAGGATGAAGCCGTGAGGGTTAACACTCACCGAGGTGTGCCAAGCCTTGAATAAACGAAAGTCCCGCAAATTTTTTAATAATTTTGCAAATACCTCTTGACAAACGCCACGAAATGTGGTATAATATAACTGTAAGAGGGGAACATCGATAGGACTGACGAGACGGCAGTAGGATAGCGGAAACCTGTGTAGTGTCGCGAACTACCTTGTGACAGAAACGAAACTGCCTATGAACTACGAAGTAAATCGGTATAAGCAAGCCCAAGTCGACAGGTCTGTGAAAACTTCTTACAAAACCCACTTTACCAAGCGCGTTAATGAGGTCACTCTCCGCAGAGTAGCATAGGCAGAGAAGCCGAGGTCGCAAGTTGACCGTGTAAGACTACCGCACGCTATATAAATCAGTAGACCAAAGACAACCTGCAACCCTTGCAAGCAGGTGTGGACGGAGCGAGGGTAATATGAGAGAGTATCGTAACGGTAACGAGGTTGACACTTCTCAACTGCGATGGCTAGGTTCAAGTCCTCCCTCTCTCACCAAAGACTTGGTGCGACCGATGTCGCGCCGAGCCGCCCGGGCGTTCGTCATTTTATACAAAAAGAAAACTAAAACAAATATAAAGTTTGTGCAGATTGACGATTGACAAAGAATAAAAATTA
This sequence comes from Eubacteriales bacterium, assembly GCA_045605175.1. Classification (GTDB taxonomy): domain Bacteria; phylum Bacillota; class Clostridia; order Oscillospirales; family CAG-272; genus UBA1740. Next base: position 1,887 of record JAZUPL010000088.1, read on the forward strand.
TGATATAATATAACTGTAAGAAAGAAAGAGAGGTAATACAAATGGAAACAACTTACTTAGTAACGGCAAAGTGCAATAGGGCTTCGGGTATCAATGTAGAGTTTAAGGGCATAGGTGATTTGGATAATGCCATTGAATGTGCCGTTATACTCATTCACGCATTCCCACAGGTAGATATCATCTGCGAACAGACGGGCGAGGTTATGTATTCTCGCTATATGTCGGTTGATATTTACAAGGCTGATATGGAAATGGGTAAGGCAATTTTCAATGCGGAGTGTGAACTCTGCTTCTGAAATTGCGTGCAAAGTTTGGTGTAAACTAAACTTTGCATCCGCCCGGGCGGTTCGTCAAATTGTACAAATAAGTTCCCTCTCGGACAGAAAAGTTTGTGCAAATTGACATATTGACAAAGGATACAACATATGATATAATATATATGTAAATAAAGAAAAGGAAGAAGAAAATAATGACTAAAACTGAAATTATTATAAATGAATATAAAGAAAGAATTTTAACAAGTTTTGCCAATACAGGAATTAAGGTATTTTTTGATGATAATCCGCCTACTTGGTTTGATTTGGAAAAAATGGAAAGTGATAATATTCCTTATGTAATAATTGCTCTGTCTATAAAATAAAATCATATATAGATAATATGCAAAGAAAGAGAGGTCACTGCTATGAACAAAATCAAAAAGTTTTTCAATATCACCGAAAAGTACAAGTTCGAGTGGAACGATTTGCGTTGCCTTCTCACCGTTATCAATGTTCTCTTGATAATGACTATCGGTTTTGAGGTCGCGTGGTTTGGTCTGACTGTTTCCATTCTCGGTTTTGTCCGCGATATAATTTCGGAAAGACGAATTTCGGGAACGATAATGCACATTTCTACCATAATTCTCAATGCGTATTTCGTGTGCCTTAACTTTATGTGATGTCAACTTTTGTTGGCATCCGCCCGGGCGCTTCGTCATTTTGCACAAAACAAAAGAAAGAATACATAAAATCTTTGTGCAAATTGACGATTGACAAAAGATAATGAATATGATATAATATATATG
>JAZUPL010000089.1:0-5047 GCA_045605175.1 Eubacteriales bacterium
TTTTTTGGCAAGCCGTTTTAGGCAAAGGAGCGAAAATTCGTATATTTTAAATGTAAATGGGCAAAGCAAATTGAATTGCTTTGCCCTCAATTTTTGATTTCCTAAAAGCAAGCGCCGCGGTTTTGTTATGGATGTTTATGCCATAACTCTCTTTATATGTTTTGCGGCAAAAAAACTTTTTTACAATTATATTATTATGCAATTTTGCTCTAAATTTGCAGGTTATGTCAAAAAAATCAAGAAATAAGAGAGAGTTTTGCTAAAAAAATTAAGGAAAGAAAATATTAATTGTTGTATAATTAAACCAAAGCATATAAAATTCTATTGTTATAAGAGCACGCGTAAGAACTCACGGTGTGTAAAGGCCTCGATTATCGAGCGAACTTTTATAATGATGCGTTTTTAGGTGCAAAAAAAGGCTTTATCTAATAAAAAGCAGTATGGAGGAAAACTTATGAAAGATGGACTTTCGAGAATACTTTCTCTAATTCTCGCCCTGTCGATTATTTTGTCGATGTTTACCGTGTTTGCATACGCAGACGAAACCTCGACCGAAGAAGGCACAACCGGTGAGAAAGACGAAGGTGCAGACCTTATTGCCGCTGTAAAAGAGCAGTACCCTGATTTTCAACTTCTTTATCAGCGTGACTTTGCGGAGGGCTGGGACGTTAAAAACGGCATATCGGTTACCGATAACGGAAGTGACCTCACAATAGACAACGAGGTTGGTTCTGATTTCCGCAACAATTACTTCATGAGGTATGAGATATTCTCGACCGGAAACTCTTACTTCGAGTGGTCGTACAGATCCAAGCACATAGCGGGTGCGGTTGTTGAGTTTGACCTTAAGGCAGACGACTACTGTCAGTTCCCCGATTTTCTTTACGCAATTACCGGTGCTGGTGATACCCGTACCTTCCCCATGTTGCTTTCAATAGAGAACGGCGAAGCTTATGTTGCAAATTCATACAGATATTCTGACGGAAAGACCTCGTACACATCCAGGCCTGTTGGCTCGATTAACGAGTGGACACACTTTGCGATAGTGTTTGATTATACCTACTCGTCCTATCCTGACAACCGTGAGGATAAGAGTTACTTCATGTGCTATATTTACACCGGTTCCACCGAGGAATATCAGAAAACAGGAGAACTCACTCTTGTTTCCCAGATGGAGATGGCAGGTAAGGACACCGGTCTTAAAGACCCTGATGATCCCTTAGGTCGAACCAGAAAATCCGAGAAGGGCGTAAACGCTCTTCGTTTCCAGGTTAAGAGCAATATGCCTGAGACCGATTTCGGTTCTTCTATTTGCATTGATAACCTTGTTATGTATTCCGGTGCTAACGAATACGGTCTTGCTTCTCCTGAGATGGGACACGGTACGGGCGTCGATGAAACTTATAGTAAGACTATCGAGATAATTGGCGCTGGCACTGTAAAGAAAGAGACAAAGGACTTTATCAATGAAGGCATAGCAATGAAGGTCGGTACTAATTATATGAGAGTTAACCAGACCCGTACTCCCATATTGACCGACGAAAACGGAGTTGCTTACGGTGCGCCTGTCAACATTGACGGTGATATATACGTTCCATTGCTCCCAATTCTTGACTACATAAATTATCCTTACTATATTCGTAACGAGGGTATGTTTGTTGATATTTCGACAGGTAACTCCGCTTCTTACGTTGCAGTTGGAAACAAGGCTGCTACCGTTAGTGGAGAGAGAGTTGAACTTAATGCTGCGCCCGGTTTCTATGACGGCGTTATGTATATAGATATCAGAGATATCGAAACCATACTTCCCGGATATTATGGCGATTATGACGATATGGGCTTTATCGCTATAACGACTCAAAAAGACGTTTTGGAGAGAGATAGAGACCTCAACACTATGGTTGACATAATGAAGGAATTTATCTTCGACCTCGTCAGCGAAGAGCAGATTATCATAGACGTTCAGGAAACCACTAACAATTTTGATCACCCTTATCTGTTCGCACGCCAGGATAAGTTTGATTGGCTCAGCGATATATACTACGATAGGTTGGACAAGAGCGAATACGACCCCAGATTGGTTGGTTATATCCAGCAAACCATGAGAAGCGCAAAAGCCGCTTATGAGAGATATTCGAAGTGGATTTTATCCTACGTTCACCCCACCAATAGCAGGTATCAGTTCTACGATAACGCAGGCAAGGTTGTTCAAAACCTGATGATCAACGAGGAAACAGGCGAAGTGACCGCTTATGACGGAAGCATGGTTTATATCGTTGCTGCGGAGCAAAACGGTTCATTTGATAAAAACAAAAAGGTTGAGGTAACGACCAAGGATAAACTTCCTGCAGGTGTTACTTTCAGCATATATGATAGAGTTTGGTCGGAAGACAAGTACATCGGTCTTATGACCGACGAGGAGGTTCTTGAACGCTACGGCGCAAGCGACTATCCCACTCACTCTCTCGAGATGCCCTATCAGGATTCCTACGGTTACGACCCTGATGGTGGTAGAAGTGCGCTTAACTACCGTACTCTCCGCCTTGAGCCTCTGGCTATGGCTTGGCAGTTGACTCGCGACATCAAATACGTTCTTTCGGGCTTTGAGATAGTTCTCCGCGTCTGCGAATGGACACACTGGGGCCCCGGTCACTTCCTTAACTGTGCCGACGGTGCTACTTTTGTTGCCTACTTCTATGACTGGTGTTATGATGCCATTATGGCACTTTACAACGGAAGTGACGATATTGACGGCGACGGCGAGGCAGACTTTGATATGAAGGTGGTAGATGATTATCTGGCACTCAAGGGCCTTGACTACTCTTACTTTGATATTGATATAATTTACGACGCTTTGTATCAAAAGGCGGTTTACGAGGGCGCTAACGCTTGTAAGGACATCAACACTGTATATCAGAGCCCCATTTGTGGCCCTTCCAGTAACTTCTACCACACAAAGCCTGACAGTAACTGGGTTGCTGTTTGCTCCTCCGGTATGATTTTGTCCTCGCTCTGTCTTCTTGACAAGGTTGATGACGCCACCATAAGCGAGGCAGATCAACTCTCCATTGATACTGCTGCTTGGCTCATCTCCAACAACATTTGGGGACTTACTGACCACGGTCTTGGTACCTATGCTCCCGACGGCTCTTACATTGAGAGCCCCGGTTACTGGTCCTACGGTACAAATAACCTCTTCGAACTTTGTATGGCTCTTGAGTCTGCGGCAGGTACCACCTACGGTCTTATGGACTGCTGGGGTATCGATACCACCTGTGACTTTGCTTGTGCTGTTGAGTCCAGCGACTACCGTAAGTTCAACTATCACGACGACAAGATGAACGAGCCTATAGATACCGAGTTCTTCTTCTATGTTGGTAGATATTTCGGAAATGACGGTCTTATAAATGTAAGACTTAACCACCTGGCAGGAGGCAAGGAGGTTAGTTCCTACGACCTGCTCGCTTATCCCATGGGCGACGTTTCCGGCGTTGCGCCTATGACTCTTGACTACTTCTCTGAAAACCTTGATCTTCACGCTACCAGATCTTCTTGGGAAAAGGGCGCTCTCTACGCTGCTATGATAGGTGGTTACAATGAGGTTTCTCACGGTCAGATTGACGCAGGCTCCTTCGTTTACCACAACGGCGGCAATCCTTGGATCCTTGATATAGGTACCGAGGACTACAACGTTTACTCCTTCGGAAGCAGCGGCGCAAGATACAGATATTACAGAATGAAGCCCGAGGGTAACAACACTATCGCAATTTCTTCCGCACCTGATGTTCTCCCCTACGGACAGGAGCAGTACGCAGGTTCGACAATGGTGAAGTACGGTGCTAACGAGTACGGTTCCTATTCTATCCAGGATATGACCGATACACTCGGCGGACTTGCTCAGCACTGGTACCGTGGTCTGTTGCTCACCAACGACAGAAAGACTACGGTTATCCAGGACGAGATTAACTTCTCAGGCGGTGTTCAGGACGTTTACTGGTTTGCACACTACGGCCTTGACTATGTTACCAACGTCAGACTTTCCTCCGACGGTAAGACCGCATATATGATGAGCGGAAACAAAGAAAAATGTCTGCGAGTAAGCATTATATGCGCAACCAAGGGCATCAAGTTTGAGATTTGGGATGCGTACACCTACGTACACAAAGACGAAAACAAGGGAACGGTTGATAAGAATTTCTCAACTGACCATGGTAAATCTCCCGAGTATGACAGAAGTATGTACCGCAAGTTGGTTATCCACGGCGAGAGAGTTTCGCAGTTCAACCTGGCGGTTGTTATTGAGGAAATCGACCTTTGGACAGCAGAAACCGACAACGAGAAGGCTCTCGGTTACACCTTCGACGCCTCCAGAGGTGATACGATGTTCGACTGGACACCCGGCCCCGATACCCGTACAGGTGAAGGCACAGGTGGCGGAACCGACATCGATGGCGAGATTGGCGTTCGCGGCAAGCAGAACCCTGCTACCATTCGTCCCAACATTTTGAAGCTCAACAACTACTTCGCAGAGAACAAGAGCTTCCGTGACAATCTTGAAATGGTTTACATCACTCTCACCGATCTTGAGTATGTAATAGCATTCTTCCGTAACGATATGTACGTGCTTGGCTCTTACGAGGATCAGGTTGCTAAATACGATGCCTACAAGGCAGAGTACGATGCCTTTATTAACGGTACTAATGCGATAATAGAGGACAGAGCAAGCGTTGCTGAAATTTTGATGGGACTGTAATAGGTCTTGTAAATCTAAATCTAATTCTTGATTAGTTGAGAATGTTTGAAGTGGTTAACCGACGATTTTTACATAATCAAAGGGGTTATCGCTTGTAGCATTGACTTAATCAAAATTAATATGATTGGCTTGTCTGTATATATGGCTTGTCAAGAAGGGGCTCGCTTGATTTAGAGCAGAAATCGTCGGCTGACGAGCGATAGCCGTACAAAAGTACGGCGAGCGAGGAAACGGCGATAGAATAAAAACACCATAAAATGAAGAAAACCGGTGGTTTTCAACCTTAATTTTCTT
>JAZUPL010000090.1:0-17184 GCA_045605175.1 Eubacteriales bacterium
GAACAGACTTAACGTTGTATTCGAAGACAAATGGACAGGCGCTGGTTCCGCTGAAAAGGAATTCAACGTTTGGAAAGAAACACTTGATCAGGTTGATATGGTTTCCGGTTCCGTTTCCGTTCTTAATGAAAACGGTGTTGCCGGCAAGCTTGTTAACATTGCTGAATACCTTGATCATATGCCCAACTTCAAGGCATATCTTGAGGCTAACCCCATCGTTCGTCTCTCCATCACAGGTGACACATCCAACGGTGCTATCTACTTCTCTCCCTACTTTGACGGTGTAAACGACATCGAGCGTATGCCCCTTATGAGAACTGTCTGGGTAGAAAAGCTCCTCAACGGTGAAGGCGAATTTTCAGCTGATGCTTCTAACGCTCTTGCAGCAGCAGTTTACACACCTTATATGCCCACAAGCGGTAAGGTTGATATTGACGTTGTTAAGCTCGACAAGTCCGGTGTTGAAACAATCACAAAGGACTATGACAAGGCTGGCAATATCATCGCTAACATGAACGCTGCAGGCACACTTGACGGTGTTGCAGCAGTTAATATGCTTCGTAAATACATTGATGAAGCTTACAACGGTTACTACGGCACACAGAGATCTAACCTCTTCGTAGGTCAGAACGCTGCTTGGGACGCAGACGAGCTTGTTGCTCTTCTTCGTTGCGTAGTTGCTAACTCCTACACTCTCAACGGTACCGATACCGTTCAGGGCATCTTCTCCAGAGAAGATAACAACAACCAGAGAAAAATCGATATGTTCAGATTCGCAGGCACTCTCTTTGGTGTACGCGGACTTGAATCCAGACAGGATTATCTCTACATAGGCACTGACGGCAAACTTCACGATGCACGTCAGGAGGAAGATACCTACGCTGCTCTTGAAAAGATGAACGCAATGGCAACCGAAGGTCTCATTTCTACCACTTACATTAACAACGAGGCAGCAAAGACCGAGACAATGCTCGAGAACGATGCAGGCTTCATGCACTACGACTACAACCAGACTCAGACCATCTACAACGAGACCAAACTTTCCGCTGGTGAAAAGTACATGGCGGTTATGGTTCCCGTTGCTCATTGGTTCGATGGCACCGAGGGTGGCGTATTTATGAGATTCACCGAGTCCTGGCGTTCGGTTAAGACCGACGGTTGGGCAATCTCCAAGGCAGGCGTTGGCGACAATCAGGATAAACTCTTCGCTGCTCTTGCTCTTATAGACTACGCTTACTGCGAGAAGGGTCAGATTCTTATGTCCTACGGTCCCGATGCATTCATCAAGACCAAGGCAGACGGCTCTTACGTAACCTTCAACTTCAACGGTAAGGAAATGCCCGCTATCGCAGATGCTACTTATGAAGAACTCTGGGATAGAGCAGGCGGTAACTACACCAACTATGCTCGTCAGTATCTCGGTTCTACTCTTTCCTTCGCAAAGAGCCAGGCATTCGAGTATCAGTGCACTCACGACGTAGGTAAGGAAGGTGCTGCAAAGATTTCCAACGCTATCGGACTTGGAACTATCAAGCATCCCGAACTTGCAGTTACCGAGAATCCCTGGTACACCTCCGTGCCTACCGTTCTTCCTACCACCAAGGCGGAAAACGATATTATCGCGGGCTACAGCGAGCTTGCATCCAGCGGTAAGTTCTCCCAGTCCAAGGGTAACTCCAACGTCTTCGTTGACATTATCTGCAAGGGCTACACCGGTGAAGGCACATCCACTTTGGCAGAACTTCTTGCAACTGTTAAGACTACATGGAAGGCAGCTGGTTACCTCACCATTAAGGAGCAGGCTTGGCAGCGTCTTCTTGACTACTACAACGCAGACTAATCTTTTCTATAATATAGAATAGGTAAAAAAATATTTCGGATTACTAATTTCGTAGCCTGCGTTTTGCAGGCTCGAAGAAGGGCAGAGGGGGCAAGTCCCCCTCCGCCCGATAAATAAAAAAGCTGTGTTGACGAGCTTAGGTCAACAATCTAAATTTGACGGAGAATAAAATGTATAAAAAGCAAATGCTTACCCAGCGTATAGTCTGCTACGTGCTTCTTTTTGCGGCAGTGCTGGTATTCATATATTCCCTGGGTCTTGTAACCGACCTTCATTACAATAATTTTAATTTATATGCAGAGGATCCAAAGCATCCTTACTTTGAGGGCGCAGAGATATATAACGATATCCAGCCCTTCAACAGCCAACTTACCACACTTGGTATAACTCTTATACTTTCTGTGGCGCTCCTTTTCGTGTTCGGAACGCAAAATAGGAGAAAATATTACATTGGAAATTACATCACTATCGGTATCCATGCCGCTCTTTCGGTATTTACGGCGGTGTTCGGTATCATTAATGTGATAAAATATAAAGAGGCATATCTGAAAATTGATTTTGAAGCACTCAAGTGGTGGCAGCAGGAACTTGAGTTACCCTATGACATCTCTCCCTTCTGGTTTGATATCGGGCCCATAGTGTTCGGAATTCTCCTTTTTGCAACCCTGCTCAGCATTTTGAACCTTATATTCAAGGTATATGTTATGCGCGGTGAAAAAAGGCTTCTTATAGGTGAGGAGGCAAACAATGGATAAGAGTAATCTTAAAAAGGATAGGATGCGTTATACGAATAATAAGACATCCGCAAATCTTGCCTATATTGCCATTCTTCTTAACGTGCTTTATTTCGTTAGTATTTATTCTGTAAACTTAAGTTACTACTACACCATAAATATAGGAGCATCGGTGGTTTACAATCTTCTTTTCCTCCTTACGGCATTCCTCGCCTCGGAGGGTGTAAAGAATTACAAGATGTCCTATTCGATAGTGCTCGTCGTTATCGGTGTACTCCAGATAGTGCGTATTTTCAAGATTCCTATGGAAGCGGCAAACACCTTCGTTACAGTAGATTCGGTTGAGCGCGCGGTAATGGATACCACGCAGTTTGTATATACTGTAACTCTTCTTATATCTTCTGCGGCGTGCTGTATTATCGCGGGCATTATCGGAATTATTCGCACAAGAACTCTTCAAGAATATGAAAAATCGATAGGCGTAGATCCTGCGCCTGTTGAACAGATTTAATGGTTATCCTAAAGCCTGCCCTCGGCAAACCTTTAGGCATCTATACAGCAAAGACCACATCAAATAGAAAGGCGCGGTCAAGAATATGGCTTCGTTAAGCTTAAGAAATTTAAACAAAATATACGACAACAACGTCCAGGCGGTCTTTGACTTCAATCTTGACGTTGAGGACGGCGAACTTATCGTTCTCGTCGGCCCCTCGGGATGCGGTAAATCCACTACGCTTCGTATGGTTGCGGGACTTGAGGACATCACCTCGGGCACTCTTATCATCGACGGCAAGGACGTTACGAAAATGCCCCCGAAGGACAGGGATATCGCTATGGTATTCCAGAATTATGCTCTCTATGCGCACATGACGGTGTATGAGAATATGGCATTCTCGCTTACGCTCCGCAAGGAAAATCCCCTTGCTATACACGAAAAGGTAATGGCGGCGGCAGAAATTCTCGGACTTACCGACCAACTTAATAAAAAGCCGAAGCAACTTTCGGGCGGTCAGCGTCAGCGTGTTGCTATGGGGCGTGCAATAGTGCGTAAGCCCAAGGTATTCCTCTTCGACGAGCCGCTTTCTAACCTTGACGCAAAACTCAGGGGTGCGACAAGAAGAGAAATTCTTCTTTTACATAAAAGACTTGGAGCAACAATGCTCTATGTAACTCACGACCAGACCGAGGCGCTTACCCTTGCTGATAGAATAGTTTGTATGTCGATGGGCTACGTCCAACAGGTCGGCACCCCTCTTGAACTTTACGACAACCCAGCAAATATATTCGTAGCGTCCTTTATAGGACTTCCTCCTATGAATTTCTTTGATGCAACGGTGTCGGCTGATGCCGGTAGCCTCACTCTTGAGGGTGGAATGACGGTTTCTCTTTCCGAGGAGGAGTCGGCTCGACTTAAGGATTACTGTGGAAAGATAATAACACTTGGTGTCCGCCCTGAAAATGTAGAAAAGGGCGAGGACGGAATTATAGACGTCCACAATTCTGAAAATCTTGGATATACAACGCTTGTACACGGCACGCTCGGTGGCCGTCGCATCACCGCAAAATTCCGCGAGTGGGAAACCTATAAGAGGGGCGAAACCGTAGGAGTTACCTTCGGTAAAAAGCACTTCTTTGACAAAGAAACCACAAACGCAATCAAGTGAGGTTACGGATATGACAGAAAATAAGAAAACAGGTGCGTCCAAGTTCGGCTCGTGGCTTAAAGAGTTTATACGCAAGATTTTAGTCTTTCTTAAAAAGAAGCCTGACATTTTCCCGATTCTTGCACTTGTCGCATCCTTCCTTATCTATTCATTAAATCTTACGGTAGTTTCCAACACGACAGCAAAAATATACGGCGAACACATGGGACTTTGCTCCTTTGTGGTTATGCTGTTTATGATTCTTTCGTTTGTATGCATGCTTGGCGCATACCCGAAGCGCCAGAAGCCAAAGTGGGTTATGATAGTGCTTATGACAGTGATGTATATCATAGTCATACTTGCCGACCTTCTTTACTACTATCGTATATACAGTGCAGTGAACAGGGCGGAAAATCCCATAAAGATTACCACCTCGACAGCATATATTGCTTCCGCACAGAGCCTTATGATAGTTCATATCATAAGCGTTGTAGTTATTATTGCTCTTATTTATCTTGAGCCGCTTATTGCAAGGCTTCTCAAGAAAATAAACACCTCGATTGAGGTAGAGGGCACAAGCGTTGAAAGCATCGAACTTTCCGACGACGAATAATTTATAGCCCGAAAAGGACCTTATGGCAAAGAAAAAGAATAACAACACTCCGCAAACTAATCCGGCGGAGGAAGAAAAAAATCCCTACGAGTTGAGGACGGATGCTGTTGACAGGCTCGTTAATGCGGATAATATAACCTATCCGAAACTGACGCTTGAAAACGATCCGAGAAGAAAATATCAATCGAGTTTTTTAGCACGCATTCCCACCTGGATAAAAGCACTCTTCTTAAAACTGTGGTTTGGAGGGGCGGTCTGCTTCTTCATACTCTGGGGGCTTGGAATGTTTGTTCCGAATATGACCGATATGTTAGTAATTATGGCGGTTGTGCTCGGAATGGTAACCGACCTGCTTGTAAACCCGATATTCCGCTTCTTCGCTACCACCGAGGGGGCAAACGACAAATGGATGATGTTCCCGAAAAAGGGTTACGCAAGTTTCTTTCTTAATATCGTTTATGCGTTTATCCCGCTTATTATCGTTGTAATAATTTACAATATAATTAATGTTGTGATGGAGAATATTGCAGGCACCGAGGGGATTGTCCATTTTGGCGTTGAGCCTATAATGTTCGGACTTCTTTATATGGGTGCGGATATGCTTCTTATCGGAGCAAAAAATCTATTCCTTATGATTATAAAGGATGCGAAAAAGAAAAGCGGAATTAAATAACCGTAACAATATGTGGTTAATTGTCTTAAATTATGCTTGAACTTATCTTTATTTCGTCATGCTCTGCCGCATTTGAGTGGCAGGGGCAAACCCCTTATTACACCGAGGGGGAATATACTGTTTTTCTTAACGGAGAAAAACTTTTTTCAAAAAATACCAACGTATTTTCCGTGTTTAACCTTTTGCCCGACACCGAATATACCTTAACAACCGATATATCCGACGAGGAAATAACCTTTAATACAAAACCCGAATCGGTGGCAATTTCCCTCAGCGATTTTGGTGCTGTCGGTGACGGTGTTACCGATGATAGTGTGGCTATTCAAATGGCAATTAACTGCCTTCCCGCACAGGGAAGACTTATCTTTGATGAGGGCATCTATCTTACCGCCCCCATCGTACTGAAAAGCCATATCACCCTCGAAATAAAGCGAGGGGCGGTAATTCTTGGCCACCCTGATAAGAGTAAATATCCCCTCGTCCCCGGTGTAGTCCGTGACAGAGTTAACGGAGAGGACGTTTATTTTGGCACTTGGGAGGGTAATGCCGTGCCTATGCACGCATCGCTTATTTTTGCCGAGTATGCCGAGGACGTGACAATAGTCGGAGAGGGAATAGTTGACGGAAATGCCGAGGCGGCGGGCTGGTGGATAGACGTTAAGAATTACATGGTTGCAAGGCCGAGATTAATGTTCTTCAACCGTTGCACAGGCGTGCGTGTGCACGGAATTCACGCAAGAAATTCGGCATCCTGGCAGATGCACCCCTACTTCTCGAAAAACATCGACTTTATCGATATGTATATTTCAGCACCCAAGGATAGCCCGAATACCGATGCTATTGATCCTGAGGCGTGCGATGTTGTTAATATTATTGGATGCAGGTTTTCGGTTGGTGACGACTGTATCGCAATCAAGTCGGGAAAAATCGACATCGGTAGAAAACTGAAAACCCCCGCAAGCCGTCACACTATAAGAAATTGCCATATGCAGTTTGGCCACGGTGCAGTGACGCTCGGAAGCGAGATGGCAGGTGGAGTCAAGAGCCTGACGGTAAACCGTTGTGTGTTCAGAGAAACCGACAGAGGACTTCGTATCAAAACAAGGCGCGGACGTGGAAAGGATGCGATAATTGACGGCGTTTTATTTGAAAACATAAAAATGGAGGGCGTAATAACCCCCATTGTAATTAATATGTTTTACAACTGCTGTGACCCCGACAGGCACTCGGAATATGTATGGTCGCGTGAAAAATTGCCTATCGACGATAGAACCCCGTATCTTGGAGAGTTTACCTTTAGGAATATGGAGTGTCTTGACTGTGAGGCGGCGGCGTGCTACCTTGACGGACTTCCCGAAATGCCTATTGGCTCGGTTGTTCTTGAGTCCTTAAGGTTTACCTATAAAGAAAATGCAAAGCCATCAAAGCCCGCGATGCGAGAGTTTATGGAGGATTTTCTCAAGGTAGGAATTTACGTTGACAACGTAAGAACTCTTAGAATCAAGGACGTTTCGGTAGAGGGCGCAAACACAGAGGCGCTTGTGCTTTCAAATGTCGGCACGGTCATTAAGGAATAAATCAAAACTAAACAATAAAAGCATATAAAAGCCAAACCGAGAAAAGAAAATTAAAAACTGAAAGGGAACAGGGAGATGTATTCAAGGATTGACGAATATATAAAAAGACTTATAACAGAATCATCGCCCGAATGTCCTATCTGGAATATAGAATCAATAAGGGGTGGAAAGAAGCCGCACTGGAATTATATTGACGGATGTATGATTACATCTCTTATTGAGATTTCACAAATAACAGGGGATGAAAGGTATTTTGATTTTGCCGAGCGCTTTATCGACTATTACATAGGGGAGGACGGCAGTATTCTCGGCTACGACACAGAAAAGTACAATCTTGACGACGTAAACGAGGGACGCGTGCTTTTCCCGCTTTATGAAAGGACGGGTAAGGAAAAATATCGTCTTGCAATAGAGAGGCTTCGTCAGCATCTATTGATTCAGCCCCGCACAGAAAGTGGCAACTTCTGGCATAAAAAGATCTATCCTCATCAGGTGTGGCTTGACGGAATATATATGGCACAGGTCTTTTCCGCACTTTATGCTAAAAACTATCTCTCGGGCGACTATTCCGACGTGTTAAGCCAGATTAAAAATGTAAACAAATATATGCGTGAGCCTCAAAACGGACTTTACTATCACGGAATGGACTTTTCCCGCTCTGTATTCTGGGCGGACAAGGAAACAGGACTTTCAAAAAGTTTTTGGCTTCGTGCTATCGGTTGGTTTACCGTAGCCCTCGTTGATATTATCGATATTTGTGACGATAATGCGACACGGGTGGAACTATCGCTAATATTTTCCGACCTTGTTAAGTCGCTTAAAGAGTACAGGGACGAGCAAAGCGGAATGTATTATCAGGTTGTCAATATGCAGGGACGCGAGGGTAACTACCTTGAGGTAAGCGGCTCGGCAATGATTAGTTACGCAATGCTCAAAGGAGCGAGAATTGGCGTTTTGCCAGAGGAGTACGGCACCCTTGGTAAGGCGACATTTGACGGAATATGCTGCCGTCATCTTGACGTGTCCGAGTCAGGCGAACTCAATCTTTCGGGAATATGCCTTGTTGCAGGTCTTGGCCCTGCCGATAACACAAGGCGCGACGGAAGTTTTGAATATTATATTTCAGAGCCTGTTGTTGAAAACGATGCAAAGGGAGTTGCACCCTTCATTCTTGCCTACACCGAGATAATAAGAAGAAAATAATCAGAGGACGCAACTTGTTTTAATAAGAATAAACCGTGTCCTTGATGAACCCTAACCCGCAAAAAGGAAAAGGGTAAACCCATGTTTTAGGATAGAATTATGAAAATAATGATTCGAGCCCACGACTTAGGTGTAAAGGGCGGAGAAAATATTAAAAAAAGCCTTGATTTTTACGGTCTTGACGGCATTCAACTTGTAATGTATAAGTCTGTTGACTCTGTAAAATACGAGCGTGGCTCGGCACAGGAACAAATCGCACTTCGTATAAAAGAAGCACTTTCAGAAAAGGAAATAGCACTTCTTGGCGCCTACTTTAACCCCGTTCATCCAAACCGTGAAAAGGCAGAACTCGGCGAGGATATTTTTAAGGAATATCTTGCTATTGCAGGTGCTATCGGCTGTCCCGCCGTGGGAAGCGAAACAGGCTCGCTTATGGGGGACCCCTGGGGATACCACGAGGATAATGGCACGGATGAAGCGCTCGCTCTCGCCGCAGACAGTTTCAGAAGGCTTTGCGACTGTGCAGGGCAGTACGGCGTTAATGTTGCAATTGAGGGCGCGTATAATCACGTTTGCAGAACACCCAAGAGGCTTTCTGACTGTATAAGTCTTATTGGCAGGGAAAATATTCTCGTCATAGTTGACCTATACAATTATCTTAATATAAATAATTACACCGATGCTTACTCGATTCTTGATAGTGCAATCCGTCTTTTTTCGGGTAAAATCCTTCTTTATCATATTAAGGATTTTGTCGTGTGTGACGGTGGCATTAAGCAGTGCGGAGTCGGCAAGGGAATACTTGATTTTGAAAGAATTATAAGAGCCATATACCGCGAAAACAAGGACGCAATACTCGTTCTTGAGGGCACGGTGGGTGATGATATCCCATACGCCGTAAAGCATTTAATAAGTATTATCAAAAAAATAAATATGGGATAAAATATAAAAACCTAATTATTATGTTAACAAAAGTTGACAAAAAGGAGTAAAGTATGTCATATCTCTCTTTGCAAGGAATCAATAAAATCTACCCCAACGGCTTCCACGCCGTTCACGATTTCAACCTTGAGGTCGAGGAGGGTGAATTTATAGTTCTTGTCGGACCGTCCGGCTGTGGAAAATCCACAACTCTTCGTATGGTGGCAGGTCTTGAAACAATAAGCAAGGGGGATTTCCTTATTAACGGGGAGCGTGCTAACGAAAAGGGCCCCCGTGACAGAGGAATTGCAATGGTATTCCAAAGTTATGCACTTTACCCCAATATGTCGGTGTATGATAACCTTGCTTTTGGACTTTCGCTCCAGGGTGTTGACGACGACGTTATAGATAGAAAGGTTAAGGATATTGCGAGAATTCTCGGTCTTACCGACTATCTTGAAAGAAAGCCTCGTCAACTTTCGGGCGGTCAGCGCCAGCGTGTTGCGGTAGGACGTGCTATCATTCGTAAGGTTGGCGTATTCCTTATGGATGAGCCTCTTTCCAACCTCGATGCAAAGCAGAGAGTAACTATGCGTTCGGAGATTACCGATATACATAACAAGGTTGGCGCAACCACTATCTACGTAACGCACGACCAGACCGAGGCTATGACGATGGCTGACAGAATAGTAGTTATGAAGGAAGGCTATATTCAGCAGGTCGGCACGCCTTATGATCTTTACTTTAACCCTGTCAATATGTTTGTTGCAGGCTTTATTGGTGAGCCACCGATGAATTTTGCAAGGGCGACTCTTTCTTCTTCCACGCTTTCTGTTGACGATATTTGCCTTGATATGGCAAAAATTCTTTCGGAAGAAACGCTTGAGAGGTACGAGGGCAAGGCTCTTGTCTTTGGCTTTAGACCTGAGGGAATTGAACTTGGCGAAAAGGAAAATTCCTATGTCTTTACTGCAAAGGTGCAACTCACCGAACTTCTCGGTGATAATACCAACGTTTACGTTGACCTTGCAAACAAGACGGTTGTCCTTAAGGTTGACCCCCACGATACTCCGAAAATCGGTGAGGAGGTAGTCTTCTCTGTGCCTTATAAGAATGCTTATGTATTCGATGGCGAAACCGAATTTGTCGTTGAGAAAAAGCAGTAATTATAAAGTGCCACCCAAACATGAGTCTTTATAACGTCACATAGATAAGTAATCAAGACAGCAAAAACGGAAATAAAATAAAACGGGCAGAAGTGAAGGAGGATGAAGTCCTTTGCTCTGCCCGCCTTTTTGTTTTTAGTCTTACCCCATCATTTATTAGAGAATTGTTCTTTTCACTAAATATTTCAAAATGTTACCTAAAAATTTCAACAAATTAGATAAAATATATTGAAATGAGGTATGCCTTGTGGTATAATATAAACAAACGGAGTGCAATGCTCGTCTTGTGGGAGTTTACCCCAAAAGATAATATTGGCGCAACTAAAAAACGCCCCTTGCAGATGACTTTCCGTTAATACAGGAGGAAAAATGAAAGCAAACTTTTTGAAAAGGACTTTGTCCATGGCTCTCGTTATCTGCCTTGTAGCAATTGCTATTGTGGCGGCGGTTACAACCGTGTCGGCAGATACGAAAACCTATACTATGACCGCAGATGAAATCACGACTTTTGCACAGGGGGCAAAGGCAGACGGTGACAGCGAAGCGGTAGGCACTGAGCAGTATTTTGACGTCTTTTACAGTGCTAAAACAAAGGTTGATGATGGTAGTGCAAAAACCTTTGAGGATGCAACCGCTATTACCAACCGTATCAGTTGGGGCGGTAACACAAGCATTTCTGACACCGTAAAGAATGCAATTAGAATCCAAACCGAGGGCGCAGCAAGCGTTAAAATCTGGTTTGTCAGTGGAGGCGACGGACGTGAGATCGGTATATACGATGCACAGCAAAACGTTGTTACACAGACAAACTTAGGCACTGTAAAGAACGGTCTTTACATAGCGACCCTCTCGCTTGACGTGGCAGGAACCTATTATATAGGCAACGTTGGTGGAAGCAACAACTACTATAAAATTGAGGTTACCGAAACCGTCGAAACCGCCAAAGAGGTTACCTACACCCTTGATGCTACGGCAGATCTTGCAGCAATGTCTGCGGGAGCAAAGAACGTTGGCGACTTTGACAAGGCAGGAACAGATAACTTCTTCATCATTCACTACAGTGAAAAGACAAAGATCGATGGCTCTAATAAGAACTTTGATGACGGTTATTCAGCAACCCAGAGAATCAATATGGGTGGTTCTACTGCTACCAATCCGCTTAAGAACGCAATAGAATTTACCACCGAGGGCCCATCCGTAGTTAAGGTATGGTGGGTTTCTGGCGGTGACGGACGTGCACTTGAACTTATCGGTGCAGAAGGTAAAGTTCTTGAGTCCCGTGAAACTGCGTCGGTAAAGAACAGCCTTTACATCTCTACCTTTGAAATTGAGGAGGCTGGTAAGTATTACCTCGGTTCTACCGCAGGTAGCAACTACTACTTCAAGATCTCCGTAACAGTAATGTCGGGCGGCGCACCCTCCAAGCCCCCAAGAGCGGACTGGGCAAGCGTTGCGGCACCCGTTATTAACTCGGCTACCGATATGGGTGACGGCTCGGTTGAGGTTAACGTTTCGGCACTTGTCGGCTATGACGGAGCAGACGAGGTTACGGTAACTATGTATAACGCAAACGGAGATGAGGTTGCAACCAAGCGCTCCATCGCGGAAAAGGGTGAACACACACTTGTGTTTGAGCCTATCGCATCCGGCACTTACACCTTCAAAGCAACTATTCTAAGAGAGGGAGAAGAAAGCAAGCAGGGTGCTGAAGGCATAAGCGCGGCTTTTGTATATCCTCTTGGCGCACCCGTTATTATAAGCGTAACCTCCAAGGGTAACGGTACTCTTGAGGTTGTCTTCACCGCTGTTCCCGAGGCTACGGGATATGAGGTTGTTATCGGTGGCGTTAGTGTTGCCGATACTACTGAAACCGTCGCTACCGTAACAGGACTTACTGTTGGCGAAAAGGTTGAGGTATTTGTTAAGGCTATAAGAGGCGAGGAATCCAAGACCTCCCAAAAGTCGGTTAGCGTTACTGTAACTCAGGAAGCAAAGACCACGTGGGGCTTCACGGTTTACGGTCCCTCTACAAGCCTTTCAACCAACGGCTACGAAGGCTCGCTTAACGAGGATGGCAATGTTACAGTTTACTCCGAGGGTGGCAAGGGTAAGATCCAGCCCACATCGGTTGATGGAATAGCCTTCTACTATACCACGGTTTCCACCGATTACAACTTCACTCTTCGTGCCAAGGTAACGGTTGATTCCTGGACATTCAGTAACGGTCAGGAAGGCTTCGGTCTTATGGCAACCGATAGAATCGGTATCTCCGGCAATGCCTCCGACTTCTGGAACAACTCCTACCTTATCGGCTCAACCAAGATTGAATACCGTTATGACGCCGAAGCGGATAAGACCTACGATATCGCAGATCCTGCCGCAGAAAGTTTCCCCAAGTATTCGATGAAGCAGGGGCTTGGTATTATTGAAAGAACGGGCGTTACAAGCGATAACCTCGCTCTCTTTGAGGCTAACGATACCACTACTATCCAGAATTACTTCAAGACGATAAGCAAAACTCTTGAGACCATAGCAGGCGAGAGCGCCGAGGCGGGCACCTACAACGTAATAGGCAACTACACAGGTAATGCTCCTGCAGGCACTCTTGACGAGGCAAAACTTCTTACCACCTTCGTCCTTGAAATTCAGAAAAATAACACGGGTTACTTCCTCTCTTATTATGACACCGAGGGCAACCTTATTCAGAGGGAAAAGTTCTACGACACAGATGCTCTTAACAAGATAGATTCCGAGAACGTATATGTAGGCTTCTTTGCTTCACGTAATGCACGTGCTACCTTCTCTGATGTTCAGTTCTCCACCATTCTTGCAACCGAGGACGCTCCCGCAGAAGAGAGACCTATTACCTATATCACTCCTACCGTTTCTATCTCTTCTCCCACGGTTACAACCGATCTTGATTATGCCCTTTGGGTTGATACCAACGTTAACGGTACTCTTAAAGTAACACTTAACGGCAATGTTCTCGCAGAGGGTAGCGAGGTTGTTGGACTTGTACGCTACATACTTGAAACAAACTTTGGTGGATACGGCGAGCACGAACTCGTTGTAACCTTCACTCCCGATCCTGAGCAGGATCTTGGCGAGTACACACAACTTTCCACTACGGATAACCAGTCTATATCTGTTACCATTTATGTAAACAAGGGCTTCTATCACAACAAGACGGTTTACGTTGCGCCAAACGGTGCTCCCAACGGCAACGGTACTCCCGAATATCCCCTTGATATTTACACCGCAATTGATAATGTTGTTCCCGGTCAGACTATTGTAATTATGGAAGGTACCTACCTCCTCTCCAAGACTGTCAAGATCCAACGCGGAATGGACGGAACTGCACAAGAGCCTATCAAGATGGTAGCAGATCCTGATGCTAAGACCAGACCCGTGTTTGATTTCCAGGGCCTTGTTGCAGGTTTTGTACACGGTGGTGACTACTGGTACTTCTATGGATTTGACGTAACCAGAAGTGCAAATATGCAGAAGGGCTTCCAGGTTTCCGGCAACTACAACACCCTCGACCAGATAAATACCTACTATAACGGTAACACGGGTATCCAGATCAGCCGCTACTCAGGCTCGGATCTCTTCCCCGACTGGCCTGCATATAACCTTATTCTTAACTGTACCTCCTACTGCAACTATGACCTCGGATTTGAGGATGCAGACGGATTTGCCGCAAAACTTACCTGCGGTGAGGGTAACGTATTTGACGGATGTATTGCGTACAATAATGCAGACGATGGATGGGACCTTTACGCAAAGGTTGAAACAGGCTCTATCGGCGCTGTCACTATTCAGAATTGCGTAGCATACGCAAACGGATTTGTTCCCGGTATCCCCGGTAAGACCGGTAACGGCAACGGCTTCAAACTTGGTGGCTCAAGCCTTTCCGGCAAGCACAAGCTCATTAACAGTTATGCATTCTATAACCTTGCAAAGGGTATTGACTCCAACAGTTGTCCTGACGTTATCGTAGAAGACTGCACGAGTTATAACAACGGCTCTTACAACGTAGCATTCTACACCAATGCAGGCGCAAATACTGCTTTCGCAGCATCGGGTATTATCTCCTTTAAGGATAGTGACCTCGTCAATCACCTTCCCTCAGGAGTGCTTGATAGAGCAGAGCAATTAAAGGGCAAGGGAACTCAGGTCGCAGATGCATACATCAACGCAACCACATACTACTGGTATGGCACCGAGTGCAGAAATGCACAAGGCACGGTAATTACTCCTGCTAACATCTTCACAAGCCTTGTATTCACAGAGATTACAAGAAACGATAACGGCACCATCAATATGAACGGATTCCTTGAACTTAACGAAAATGCTCCTGCTGATGCAGGTGCAAGGGCGAGCGGTCAGGCTTCCGAGGATAACTCCACACTTCCTGAGGGTGACGATCACAACTTCTCTGAGGATTGGGTTATCATCGACAGCGAGCTTCACTGGCACGAGTGTGAATGTGGCTTCAGAAGCGAACTTGGCAAGCATGAGTATGAGTATATAATTGAAACAATGCCTACCGAAACCACCTCAGGCTGGAAGTACAGAGAGTGTAAGGTCTGCGGCAAGCGTGGCGCAAAGATTGAAATTTACTATGACGAAATCGCTCCCGGCACCGGCGATGGCAACGAAAACAATTCCGGAACAGAAAACGAAGGCGACAACGGTGGCAACGCAGGTACAATAGCAATCATAGTTGTGGCTTCTGTTATCGTTCTTGCGGGCATCGCAGTTCTTGTCTTTAAGTTTGTCATTCCTAAAATTAAAAAGTGATTTAACATAGTGAATTAACTCGCAAATTGCCTAAAAGTAAACTAATAATTACATTTTCTGCACTTATTTCATTAGATAACGGTTGCAACCCGGCCGAGTGCAGAAAGAAAAGACCGCCGTGCAAAACACGGCGGTCAAATTTTGTTAGCCTTAAAAACCTCAATTTGTCGGGGTGATAGAGAGCGAGGACCGACGGAAAATAAACCGCCAGCCCGTATTGCTTTGAAAGGTTGAAATATTCATAAAAGTATGGTATAATGGACTCATCAAAATTAAGAATTTGTAGTGGGGAAAAGTGATGATTATATACGATATTTCCCAAGAGGTTTTCTCTTGTAAAGTATATCCAGGTGATCCTGCACCCGAGAGAAAGGTGCTCTATTCTATGGAAAAGGGCGACCTATATAATCTGACGGAATTGAGTATGTGTGCTCATAACGGCACACATATAGACGCCCCGTTTCATTTTATCAAGGAGGGGAAAACCATAGATGAGATGCCTTTAGAGGCATTTATCGGAATGGCTTACGTGACAGAGCATCAGGGAATTGTCTTGGGCGAAGATGCGGAAAAAATGATCAGCAAGGCAAAAGAGCAGAGCACCGAGGCGGCAAAAAGAATACTGATTAAGGGGGATGCGGAAGTTTCTGCCGAAGCCGCAAAAGTATTTGCGTCGTCGAAGATTTTACTTTTGGGTAATGAATCGCAGACCGTAGGTCCTGAAAATGCGCCGATGGCGGTGCATCAAATTCTTCTGTCTGCCGACGTTGTTTTGCTTGAGGGTATTCGCTTGGCAGAAGTCACAGAGGGCGTTTATCTCTTGAATGCAGCGCCACTGAATTTGTCCGGCACTGATGGCTCACCATGCAGAGCGATATTGATAGATACCAAGTGATGAATTCGAATTTACCGAGCAGATAGCAACAGACAGTTGCTTGTCGATGCCGATAGTTCGTGCTATAATATAATCACAACTAACAAAGGTGGTGAAATTATGGAAACAAAGGATATTATTCTTGAACTCAGAACTAAAAAAGGCCTTTCACAAGAGGCACTCGCCGAAAAAGTCTTTGTTACAAGGCAGGCTGTTTCTCGCTGGGAGAACGGTGAAACAATACCAAACACAGAAACTCTTAAATTGCTGTCACAGTTGTTTGATGTGTCGATCAATACGCTTCTCGGCTCGCCACGTCAGTTGATTTGTCAATGCTGCGGTATGCCGCTTGAGGATTCTAACATAAGTAAGGAAATGGATGGCTTTTTCAACGAGGAATATTGTAAATGGTGCTACGCCGACGGCGAATACACTTATGACAATATGGATGACCTTATCGATTTCTGTGCTTCCCATATGGCAAACGAGCATTTCACGACCGAGCAAGTACGCACTTATATGAAGGATATGCTTCCGAAGTTGAATTATTGGAAGAAATACATCGAACTTGGTGGTGAAGAAAGGTTTGATGAGTTCAAAAAGCAGCTAATTAAGGAATTTAATGATTTGCATATCGAGGGAATGCCCGAGGTTACAGAACTTTCCGCCCTCATAGGTGGATACGTGAATCTCGAATATACACTCCCGAATGGGCAGAAGGTAAAATACCTTGATGACGGTGTTACCTATCTGGGCTATCAACTTGAATGTGAATTTGACTGTGGCAGATGCTTCGGGCTTGTAGCAAATATGGACTTTCTCCTCGTCTGCACCTACGAAGAAAACGGAGAAAATCCCGAACTCGTGATTTATAAAAAAAGATAACGCAGAGGGCTGACGAAAAACAATCGTCAGCCCTCAATATTTGCATTGCTGTAGGCAAAGAAAGCCAAATCGGTTGAAAAGTTCATAGAAATATGATATAATAAACTCATCGATAAATAAGAATTTGTAGGTGTGAATGATGAAAACTTTATATATGATTGGTGGCACTATGGGAGTTGGAAAAACAACTGTGTGCCAACAGCTCAAACAGGATTTACCGAATAGTGTATTTCTTGACGGAGATTGGTGTTG
>JAZUPL010000091.1:0-51031 GCA_045605175.1 Eubacteriales bacterium
TAAAATCAGAGGTAAGACTATTTGCCTGTACTGTGCTTTGAATCCCGACGACTTTGATAAGTCAAGGTATTTCCACGAAAGCGTGGACTCGAAATCCTTCAGCGGCACGCCTATGCTCATAAGAATCAAGAGCGACAGAGGGCTCAAGCGCGCTAAGTCGCTTTGCGAACTTGTAATGCAGAGGTTTGAGATAGCAGAGAATCCCGAGGCACAGATAATTGACTTTGCAGGTGCGTATCCCTACGATACTACCAAGCGTCTTGTTGGCAGAGGACTTGTAAAGGTTCTTTTGCCTACTGCAACCGCCGCAGAGCCTAAGCCTCACCACCACGCTCACAAGGATATTTCAGAAAAGCCTAAGAGCGGGCAGAAGTAAAATAATAACGTTTACCGCTGATTAACCTTGGTTAGTCAGCGGTATTTTTATTTAGATATATAATAAAAATCGGAGGCTCAAAGCCTCCAATTTTTATAAATAATGTTAGGGAGTAAGCGATAAATTATGCCTTACCTGCCGAGCCAAAGAGCTCTATTTTCTCCTTAACGGTAGCCTTGATAGCAGCAGCGCCGTCTGCGAGAAGCTTTCTGGGGTCAAAGCCCTTGCCTGCAAGATCCTTGCCTGCCTCGATATACTTACGGGTAGCAGCAGCAAATGCGAGCTGGCACTCGGTGTTTACGTTTATCTTGGAAACGCCAAGCGAGATAGCCTTCTGGATCATCTCTGCAGGGATACCTGTACCGCCGTGAAGAACGAGGGGCATATCGCCAACCTCTTCGGAAATTTTAGCCAGAACATCAAAGTTAAGACCTGCCCAGTTTTCGGGGTACTTACCGTGGATATTACCGATGCCTGCAGCGAGCATAGTTACACCGAGGTCTGCTATCATTTTGCACTCTCTGGGGTCTGCAACCTCACCGCTACCGACAACGCCGTCTTCCTCACCGCCAATTGCGCCAACCTCTGCCTCGATAGACAGACCCTTTTCCTGGCAAACAGCGACAAGTTCCTTGGTCTTTGCGATATTCTCGTCAATGGGGTAGTGCGAGCCGTCGAACATAACAGAAGAGAAGCCTGCCTCAATGCACTTGTATGCATGCTCGTAAGAGCCGTGGTCAAGGTGCAGAGCAACGGGAACGGTAATACCAAGCCCCTCTATCATACCCTCAACCATACCAACAATGGTCTTGTAGCCACACATATACTTGCCCGCACCCTCGGAAACGCCGAGAATAACAGGGGACTGCATCTCTTGTGCAGTTTGAAGAATGGATTTTGCCCACTCAAGGTTATTGATGTTGAACTGACCTACGGCATAGTGACCTGCCTTAGCCTTAGCCAACATTTCCTTTGTAGAAACTAACATATTATTTCTCCTTGATAATTTTATTTCGACTATAATTATAACTTAAATGCTATTAAAAATCAATAGAAAAGGCGCATTTTGATTAAAAAACCGCAATTTTGTCACTCTTATACCAAAGTATAGAAAAAACCCCTCTTCAAGAGGTAAAAATGTAGGGAAAATACCCCACAAACCAAAGAAAAAACAAAATAAATATTATTTTTTTGGAAAAGGACTTGAAATCCAACTACATATATATTATAATAATATATATGCAGTGACAGGAGAATCTGCGTTACTTCACATCAAGAGAGATGACGGTTGGTGCGAGTCATTTGTATCGGGTAGCGTGTTCCACTCCGAGAGCATTCTGCGAGGAGCAGAGGAGGCGGACCTTTCCGTCATAGAGTGACAGGCTTTGCCTGTAAATTGGGTGGCACCGCGGAGTCTTCCGTCCCATATGTGGGATAGGAAGGCCTTTTTGTTTAATAAATAAATTATAGATATATAGGAGAACACAAATGATCGATATTAAATTCCTAAGAGAAAACCCCGAGGTTGTAAAGCAAAATATTCGCAACAAGTTCCAGGATTCCAAACTTCCCTTGGTTGATGAGGTTATCGCACTTGACGAGCGCCTTCGTCAGAGCAAGCGCCGTGCAGACGAGCTTCGCGCCAACAGAAACAAGGTTTCCAAGTCTATAGGTGCTCTTATGGGACAGAAGCGCTTTGAGGAGGCAGAAGAGGCGAAGAAGATAGTTGCTGCCCAGGCAGAGGAACTTCGCGAGTGCGAGGCTCTTGAGGCAGAACTTGAGGAAAAAGTAAAGAGCATAATGATGATTATCCCCAATATCATTGACCCCACAGTTCCAATCGGTAAAGACGACAGCGAAAACGTAGAGGTTCTGCGTTACGGCGAGCCTGTTACCCCCGACTTTGATATTCCTTATCACACCGATATTATGGAATCATTCTCGGGCATTGACCTTGACAGTGCGAGAAAGGTGGCGGGCAACGGCTTCTATTACCTTATGGGCGATATTGCAAGACTTCACTCTGCGGTTATTTCCTACGCACGCGACTTTATGATAGACCGCGGTTTTACCTATTGTATTCCTCCCTATATGATTCGCTCAGGCGTTGTTACAGGCGTTATGTCCTTTGCTGAAATGGACGCAATGATGTATAAAATAGAGGGCGAGGACCTCTTCCTTATCGGTACATCCGAGCATTCAATGATAGGTAAGTTTATTGATACGATAAATCCCGAGGCATCTCTTCCTTACACCCTTACCTCTTATTCTCCCTGCTTCCGTAAGGAAAAGGGCGCTCACGGTATCGAGGAGAGAGGCGTTTACCGTATCCACCAGTTTGAAAAGCAGGAGATGATAGTCGTCTGCAAGCCTGAGGAGTCGCCTATGTGGTTTGATAAACTCTGGCAGAACACAGTTGATATGTTCCGTACCCTTGATATCCCTGTGCGTACCCTTGAGTGTTGCTCGGGAGACCTCGCCGATTTGAAGGTGAAGAGCATTGACGTTGAGGCATGGAGCCCCAGACAGCAGAAATACTTTGAGGTTGGCTCTTGCTCTAACCTCGGTGAGGCTCAGGCTCGCCGTCTAAAGATAAGAATTAAGGGCGAGGATGGCAAAATTTACCTTGCCCACACCCTCAACAACACCGTTGTAGCACCTCCCAGAATGCTTATTGCCTTCCTTGAGAATAACCTTAATGCCGACGGCTCGGTAAATATCCCCGTAGCGCTTCGTCCTTATATGGGTGGTAAAGAAAAAATATTCCCCAACGCATAAATTCAATTTATAGGTAGAATGGGATTTAATATGAATGAAATTTTAATTATTGCCGGCCCTTCTGCGGCAGGCAAGACCACTATTGCAGATGCAATTATAGAGGCAGACTCTCGCTTTACCTACCTTCGCTCTGCCACTACGCGAGAGCCGAGAGGGGATGGACGCGATGATGAATATATCTATTACACCCCCACCGAGTTTGAGAAGGCGGTGCAAGAGGGGGTATTCGCCGAGCATATGACCTACGGTGGTCATCGCTATGGTACGCGCAATGAGGAACTGAAAAGGGCGCATAGCGAGGGTAAAATTCCTCTTTTAGTCCTTGACCTTGTGGGCGTTGAGAGTCTTGGCCTGCACCCAGACTACAAATCCTGCGCTATTTATATTTATGAAGATCTTGATGCGATAGAGCGCCGACTTGACGAGCGTTATCCCGCGGGCTCGGTAATAGATGAGCGGCTTCTTCGCACCATTGAGAACAGAAAACGCAATAATATAGCAGACTATCTTGGAATAGACCGCTACTGCCGTTTTATCTATTCCTTTATACGTAATAATAAAACTGTAAGCGAGTGCCGTGACAGCGTTCTTGCTTCCTTCGAGGACTTCCTAACAGATAAACCCTCTTGTGAAGAAAACAAGAAAAACACCGTCCTGTATTTGAACTCTCAAGCCAAGGCAAAACAGCAAGGCACCTAAAAATCTTAAAATTTGCTACCCGTGTTAAATAATAAGGGCTCGGTCTTATTAAGGTAACCTGAAAAACAAAAAACGGATGCTTTTTACCGAAAGGTATTGAGCATCCGTTTTCTTTTTATGAATTTATAAATTTATATCATATTTCATTCGTATCTCGTCTTTTAGTTCATTCGTGAAGAGATACCCGTAAATTACGCAAATAACCGACAAGGCGAATATCAGAGTGCCAAACCAAGAGAAGGTAGGCTCTGCCATAATGTCGATAACACCGTCCGGCCCCTCGGTAAACTCCGAGTGTGGGTTTCCCCAAAGAAAGACGTTTACGCACTTTGAGATAGAGATAAGGGCGAGAATAACGAACAAGGCAACACCCTTTACGGTAAGACGAAAATGCCTATCCTTCGAGGCTCGTGAATACCCCTCCTCGTTTGGGTCTGTACCTGTGTTTTGCCTGATTGACCAAGCGAGCGACAAGGCAAGGAATACATAGTAAACAAGGAAAGAAATCGTTTCAACAACAGAGCAAATCTCGACACATAGATACATATCTTTTGCCACCTTTAGTTCAAGAATATCAAGATATGTGTAGTTGTTAAAGAATACCCAGGTTGCAATTTGATATACTACACCAAAAAGAACACACAGGGCAAATGCAACTGTTAAAATTCTATGTAGTTTTCTGTCCGAGCAAAGCCGACAAAATGCGACAAAAATAAATATAGCAAAAATAAAGTGCGGCAGAATGTTTATATTATTAGTCTGTCTAAAAGATATGTCAAAGGTGAGAAACATGGAAACAAACAACAAGGTTACGCCACCCAACAGGCTTCCTTGTTTTCTTTTTCTCTCTATTTCCTCAAGTTTTATCTCGGTTGCCATAGCCATAAGACCGTCGCCAACGCCGCCCTCACGGCGGACCGCTTTAACATAGGTAAAAGCGACAACGCACCACACTATTCCAAAAATTAGGACAACCGCAAGAGAGGTGAGTTCAAACGGTGCGTAAATAGTCTGTGCTATTTTTGCCATATTTGCGTCGGTGTAGGTTAATAGGCAGGTTGTGGGCAGGGTGTTAAGTACCGCTTTTAATACTACGAAAAGAGTTGTAAAGCCACGCAACCCGTTTAGTGAAAAGTCTATACCAAATATTTTTACAGGATAGATAAGACTCTTTACATCGCTTCTTTGTCCAAGATAGGATAGCCCATTGTACGCATTTGAAATAAGAGGTATGAGGCAAATCAATTCCAGGATAGCAAACACCAAGGTAAAGAGAGGCACAATATCCCGTCCTGAATGCATATTGCCGTACATAACAAGGGTAAGTGGCACTTTTACAAGCGTTACAATTCCGAGTCGATAAAGCCAAGTCCTCATCTCGGTAAAGTAGGGAGCAATATCGGCAGCATAACCAATTGACAAAGCCAAAAGGAAATATCCTATAAAATCAGGAAGAATATCGACCGTGTGGAAGTTTGGATTGCACAGAAGTACAAGAGAGAAGAGAATAGCAGTATAATGCTTTTTTGTAAACAGATGCTTCATTTTTTTCCACCTCGTTCTTCCTCACGTCTTCTCGCTTGCTCGGCACGGTATTCTGCGTCCTCTTTTTCTCTCTCTGCCATTCCGCGCCTGAATGAGGCAAGAAAACCGTCACCCTCGGTGTCACCTTTTGTTTTTTTTCTTTGTTCGCTCGGCATACAAATTCTCGCATAGGCGGTGTATATGATAGTCAGGTTTATTATAATGACAATAAACGAGCCAAGCACCGCTATTATGGCGAGCGCCGAGTAAAATTGAACAGGGAGCCAGGATATAAGCGAGGGTGCTTCCATTAAAATAGCAACACCAAACACTGCAAGGCTAATATACGTCATTATGGTTGCACGTCGTGGCAATTTTTCAAGTTCAACCTCTTTTGCCACGTCGTGTATTCCCGTCAAAATTGCTATTGTTACGGCGGCAACCAAAAGGCTACGCATCATTCCTGTGTAGGGCGTAATTGCCGTTACATTGAAAATTTTCATTATATCCAGCGACCATAGTACAAGTTCTATAAGAGCAAAGGCGGTAAACACCATATCTATTAAAAAACCTGCACGGAATTTACCGTTTATCCCTCTTAACCGATACAAACCAAGCAACATTACAAGCGTTGCGATAATATCGCTTATACCGGGTGCTGTTATATTGAGTAGTAGAAAATAGCCTATAAACAGAGTTCCAAAACCCATTTTATCAATCCTTTTGCATTAGTCGTTTTGACCGCAGCATCTCTTGTATTTTTTCCCGCTACCACAGGGGCAGGGGTCATTTCTGCCTACTTTGACGCTTCTTACAGGCTTGCGAGCGACCTTTTTCTCGCCACCTACAAAGCCCTCACTCGTCACTTTTGCCACCTGCTCACGTTGAGTTGACTCACGACGAATATCCACCGACAGTATTTTCTGTACGGTTTCTTCCTTGATTTCATCTATCATAGCGTCGAACATCTCAGAACTTTCCAGACGGTATATAGCCACAGGATCGCGTTGTGCGTAGGCGTTAAGACCTACATATTCACGCAACTCGTCAAGAGCCTCAAGATGATCCATCCACTTCATATCAACCGTCATAAGGAGCAGTTTCTTTTCAAGTTCACGCATACTCCTCTCAGGGGTGTCGCGGAACAACTCGTCCTTAGAGCGCCAAATATCAAGAGCCTTCTTGACAAGTTCCTCTTTCCAAGCATCCTTGTCGATTGTGGCGAGTTCCTCCTCTGTGTATCTAAAACCGTGGCTATCAATGAGGTGGCCGTAGTAGTGAGAGATAAACTCCTGGAAATTCCATTCTTTGGGGTCGCTTGAGCCGAAGCATATATCAAACATTGTGCTAACCGAGCCAACTATCATTTTTTCGATAGTTTCCTCGATGCTATCCTCGAACAACACCTCTTTACGTTGAGCGTAGATGACCTTGCGCTGTTGGTTCATAACGTCATCGTAATTAAGAACGTTCTTTCTTCTTTCAAAGTTGTTGCTCTCTAGTGTCTTTTGTGCATTTTCAATTGTGCCGGAAAGAAGTTTTGCACTAAGTTCGGTATCCTCATCAAGACCAAGTCTTGTGGCGAGTGACACCAGTCTTTCCGATTGACCGAACAGGCGAATAAGGTCGTCCTCCAAGGAGAGGAAGAAACGGGATTCACCCGGATCGCCCTGACGTCCGCTTCGGCCTCGCAACTGGTTGTCTATACGCCTTGACTCGTGTCTTTCCGTACCGAGGATAAACAGACCGCCTGCCTCTCTCACCTTTTCTATTTCAGGACGCAGTTCTTCGAGATGCCTCTCATAAAGTTCCTTAAACTTTGCACGAATGGCGAGAATTTCCTCGTTATCTGTGTCAGAGGTGCCAGTTGACTCGGCAATAAGCGAGTCGTCGTAGCCGAGCCTGTGCAGGTCTTTTTTGGCGAGGAATTCGGGGTTTCCTCCAAGTTTGATATCCGTACCACGACCTGCCATATTTGTAGAAATGGTGACAGCACCGTAACTACCCGCTTGGGCAACAATCTCCGCCTCTTTTTCGTGGTGCTTTGCGTTAAGCACGTTGTGGGGAATACCGGCGCGGCGAAGAAGAGCAGAAAGTTCCTCGGATTTATCAATAGATACAGTACCGACAAGGACGGGTTGTCCCTTTGCGTGGCACTCTTGTATTTGCCTTATAATAGCACGGTATTTTCCCGCACGGGAGCGGTAAACAGCATCATCACGGTCTATCCTGATCATAGGCATATTTGTAGGCACTTCCACGACGTCAAGGGCGTATATCTGCTTAAATTCGTCCTCCTCTGTAAGGGCAGTACCAGTCATACCCGACAACTTTGAATAAAGACGGAAGAAGTTCTGGAAGGTGATAGTTGCGATAGTACGGCTCTCCTTTTGGACCTCGACCTTTTCCTTTGCCTCGATAGCCTGGTGCAATCCGTTATTATAACGTCTTCCGGGCATAAGACGGCCGGTAAAGGTGTCAACAATGATAACTGCATCGTCCTTAACTATATAGTCGGTGTCGCGGTGCATAACACCGTGAGCCTTAATAGCGATATTTACGTGGTGGAGAATGGTGCGATTTTCAGGGTCAGAGAGGTTGTCTATACCGAAGAATTTCTCCGCCTTTATCGTTCCGTGACCTGTGAGTACGGCGGTGCGAGCCTTTTCATCTACGATATAGTCCTCGGAATATGTGTCCAAATCCTGCTTGGCGTCCATCTCCTTAATAACGTGGCGGCTCATTCTGCGCACAAGTTCGTCTGCACGCTCGTAGAGGTCGGTTGACTTGGTGGACTGACCGGATATGATAAGCGGAGTTCTCGCCTCGTCTATAAGAATGGAGTCCACCTCGTCAACGATAGCAAAATTGTGACCTCTTTGCACCATACTTTCCTTGTAGGTCACCATATTGTCACGAAGGTAGTCAAAGCCAAGTTCGTTATTGGTGGCATAGGTTATATCTGCTCCATAGGCCTTTCTTTTTTCCTCACCGCTTTGACCGTGAACTATAAGTCCCGTAGTTAAACCGAGAAAGGCATATACTCGTCCCATTTCTTCGCTGTCACGGGTGGCAAGGTAGTCGTTTACCGTGACAATATGCACACCTTTGCCTGAGAGAGCGTTAAGATATGCGGGGAGTGTCGCGACAAGAGTCTTACCCTCACCGGTTTTCATCTCGGCAATTCTTCCTTGGTGCAGAAGAATACCACCGATAAGTTGCACACGGAATGGCCTCTTGCCAAGAACTCTGTCGTCCGCCTCTCTCACAAGGGCAAAAGCCTCGGGCAATATATCATCAAGAGTCTTACCACTCGCCAAGTCGCCTTTAAGTTTATCTGTATAGGCACGAAGTTCCTCGTCGGTCATATTGATAAATTTATCTGCAAGAGCCTCAATGGAGTCAACGATAGGAATAATTTTCTTTATCTGCTTTTCGCTATAAGAGGCAAACAGCCAACTGAACAATCCCATTTTATAGTCCTTTCTCCCGATATGATAGGTTTTTGGAAAAATATATAATAATTCACTCTATTATAACACATATAAAAACAAAAATAAAGGAATATTTGTAAATAATTTAACTTTAATACACAGAGAGGTCTTAAAGCGCAAAAGAAGCGCGAAAATGCAAACAGATGACAACCGTAGAACGCATATTCTTTATTTGAATATTGCACTCATAACACAGGATAGTTTACCCCTGACCTATTGCATTTTATTTTTGCTTGTGCTAAAATAAATAAAAAACTTTGAGGGAAAAATGAAGAAAATAAATATAGTTTTAGTAAATCCCGAAATACCGCAAAACACGGGGAATATATCACGCACCTGTGCGGTAACAGGTGCATCCTTACATATTATCCGTCCCTGCGGATTTGAGATTTCCGACCGCACCTTAAAGCGTGCAGGACTTGACTATTGGGACAAACTTGATGTTTATTACTACGATTCCTTTTTAGAACTTGAGGAGAAATATCCCGAAGCCGAGATGTACTTTTTTACCTCCAAGGGCAAGCACACCTATACCGATGTGTCCTTTCCCGACGGTGTATTTTTGGTATTCGGCAGGGAAACGGCAGGACTTCCGCCCGAGATCTTAGAGGGCAGAGAAGAGCGCGCACTCCGTATGCCGATGTTGCCTACGCTCAGATGCTTAAATCTATCAAACGCGGTTGCCATAGCGACCTATGAGGTTCTACGTCAATTTGGCTTTGAAGGTCTTGTGTAAATTACACTTGTGAAAGAATTATTAAAACGAGAGGGAAAAGGGCAGAGAGCATCTCTGTGCTTTGATATGACCCTCTCTTTTTATATGTTTTTTTAATAATTCCTTGATTTTTGAAGATAAAAAGACGGAAAAATGTATTTTTTACTTGACTTAATCCTTGATAGGGTATATAATAATTATAATATATTTAGGAGGCTACCTTTGGGTAGGTTTGTTAAAATGACGAAAATAGATATTTTCTCTGGTTTCCTCGGTGCAGGAAAAACCACACTTATAAAGAAACTTATTAAGGAAGCATACACCGGTGAGAAGATAGTCCTTATCGAAAACGAGTTTGGCGAAATCGGTATCGACGGAGGCTTTCTTCAGGATGCAGGAATTGAAATAACCGAGATGAATTCGGGTTGTATCTGCTGTTCCTTGGTCGGTGACTTTACCAAGGCTCTTGGAGAGGTGCTTTCGAAATTCGCCCCGGACAGGGTTATCATAGAGCCGTCGGGAGTTGGTAAACTCTCGGACGTTATTAAGGCGGTAGAGGCTGTTGACTATGAGGACTGCGTGCTTAATTGCTTTACCACGGTTGCTGATGTAAATAAGGTGAAAATGTATATGAAGAACTTTGGCGAGTTCTATAATGACCAGATTTCCCGTGCTTCTGCCATAGTCCTTTCTCATACCGATACAGCCAAGGAACATAAAATAGAAGACGCAGTTGCCCTTCTTCGCGAGCATAATGCCGAGGCGGTTATTGTTACCACACCTTGGGACAAACTGTCTGGCGCGGATATCCTTTCCGCTATTGAGGGAGCAAATAGCCTTGCTGATGAACTTAAAGCCCTTGAGGAAGATGCGCATCATCACCATCATCATCACGAGCACGACGAAGAGTGCCACTGCCACGAACACCACCATGAGCACGACGAAGAGTGCCATTGTCACGAACACCACCACGAGCATGACGAAGAGTGTTCTTGCGGTTGCGGTGGCCACGGTCATCACCACCATCACGCCGATGACGTATTCACAAGTTGGGGCGTAGAAACAACCAAGAAATTCACCCCCGAGGCTATAAAACAAGTGCTTGAAGCATTTATCGAGGATGAGGACTTTGGTATGGTGCTTCGCGCAAAGGGTATTGTCGAGGGTACAAACGGCGAGTGGATACACTTTGACTATGTTCCCGGCGAGCCTGACGTAAGATTTGGCACAGCCTCTACGATAGGTAGGCTCTGCGTTATCGGTGCAGGCATTGACAAGTCAAAGATAGCCAAAGCATTTGGCGTTGGAGGAAATTAAAATGGCACAGGAAGTACCGGTATATCTCTTTACAGGCTTTCTTGAGGCGGGAAAGACGAGTTTCATCAAGGACACGATGAAAGACCCCAACTTCAATGACGGCAAGCGCAAATATCTTATAATTAGTTGTGAAGAGGGCGAGGAGGAGTTCGACCCCGAGGAACTTGGTGACAATGTTGCTTTTTCCTCTTTTGATGAAGAACAGAGCCTTACCCCCGACAGACTTAACGCAATGGCAAAGAGGTCAGGGGCAGACATCATAGTTGTGGAATACAACGGAATGTGGTCGCTTGAAACATTCTATAATGCACTTCCCGAGGGGTGGATGGTTTATCAGGAGATATTGATTATCGATTCTACCACCGTCTTTACCTACAATGCAAATATGCGTCAACTTATGGTGGACAAACTCACCAGTTGTGAGATGGTTCTTTTTAACAGAGTAAAGCCCGAGTATGACAAAATGGAAATGCACAAGATAGTAAGAGGTATATCCAAGAGGGCTAACATTTGTTATGAGGACACCGAGGGCGAGATAGAGTTTGACGAGATAGAAGACCCTCTTCCCTATGATATAAACGCGCCCGTTATCGACATAAAGGACGAGGACTTTGCAATATTCTACCGTGATATGAGCGAGGAATTTGAAAAGTACAGTGGCAAAACCTTAAGATTTAAGGGTATAGTAGCCCTTGACCCCGCAATTCCTGCCGATCAGTTTGCAATAGGCAGACATATTATGACCTGTTGTGAGGCAGATATTGCCTACCGTGGCGTTGTGGCAAAGGGAATGGGTACACTTCACCTTGCAACCCGTGATTGGGTAATAGTCGAGGGTAAAATCAAAGAGGAATATTCCAAACTCTATCGTTCAAAAGGACCGGTTCTCACTGTCGAAAGGATAGAGAGGGCAGAGAAGCCCGAGCAGGAGGTTGCAACCTTCTATTAAAGAGCAAAGAGCCTTTTATAAAACTTAAAGGAGCAGTCTTATGAAGACTAAAGAAACGAAGTTTCCCTTCTCAATGTATAAAGAGTCAGGCGAGGGCAGAGTAGTATATGCCCGAAGCCATGAGGATTCAATGGAGATAGTCGAGGTCACCAGAGGCGAGGTAAAAGTACAGATAGGCACCGAAATTGTGGGTGCGGTTATGGGCGATCTGTTTTATGTTCCGCCTGGAATGATATTCCGTGTTGACTCGGTAAACGGGCCTGCCACCGTAAGGGGTATGATATTTGATGCCTCTATCATAAGTGACAACCTCGAAAACTTTGATACGGAAATATTTTATATGTTTGAAGTACAGTCGAGGAACAAAGTGACCGTCTTTTCCGAGGGGCATCCGCTTTGCCCCGTGCTGCGTAAATTGATGCAGGAGTCTTACGAGGAGTATTCCATAAAGGATTTGTGCTACAAACTTCCCATAAGAGCAAATATATATTCTATGATGACCGCTCTGCTTCGCTTTTACTGCGGCTCAAAGGATGAGTCTGATCGCATAGTATATCACAATGTCCTTCGCCTTCGTTCGGTTATCACCTATATAGGAGAACATTTTAAGGAGAAAATATACATCGAAGAACTTGCAAAGATGATAAATGTTTCTCCTGACTATTTCACCAAAATGTTTAAGGATAGTATAGGCAAAACCCCCATAGATTACATAAACGGACTGCGTATCAATCATTCTATGCGACTTCTCACCACGTTAGATATTCCTATGGCAGAGATTGCCGACATTATTGGATTCTGTAACGCCAACTACTTCCACAAGATATTCAAGCAATATATGGGTACAAGCCCCTTGGCATATCGCAAAAGTCAGGAAAAATAATTTAGGTCATCGAACATAATAAAAGCATTATGTTTGAAATAATGTAAATTATAGTTTGCTATAGTATGCTTTTTTGCTTACTAATGTTTGCAAAAATGAGAAAAACCGAAGAAAAAGCAAGGAAAATTTCTCTTGCCTATTCTTCGGTTTCTTTTTATTTTTTGATTACTGTAAGAGGCTCTTCACCCTTTACATATTTTGCTGTAACTATTACCTTTTTCACACTCTTGTCCGAGGGGAGTTCGTACATGGGTTTGAGCATAATACCCTCAACTATGGAGCGAAGACCTCTTGCACCGGTCTTTCTCTCTATGGCGAGGTGAGCGATAGCACGGAATGCCTCGTCCTCAAACTCAAGTTCTATACCGTCAAGTTCAAAGAGTTTTTGGTATTGCTTGTAGAGAGCGCCCTTAGGCTCTTTTATAATTCTGACAAGGGCTTCCTCGTCAAGGTTTTCAAGAGCAACAATGATAGGGAGTCTGCCCACAAGTTCTGGAATAAGACCATATTTTACCACGTCGTGAGCCTCTACGTCACGATATACACCACGTTCCACTTTTTCTTTTTTAGTGGTTTTCTGGGTTGAGAAGCCTATCTGCTGCGAGCCTTTTCTTGCTTCGATTATGCCTTCGATACCGTCAAAAGCACCGCCGCAGATGAAGAGAATATTCTTGGTGTTTATTTGGATAAATTCCTGATTGGGGTGCTTTCTTCCGCCCTGGGGAGGAACATTTGCCACCGTTCCCTCAAGAATTTTTAAGAGAGCCTGTTGCACGCCCTCGCCCGAAACGTCACGGGTTATAGAGCGATTTTCCCCCTTTCTTGATATCTTACCTATCTCGTCGATGTAGATTATACCACGCTCTGCACGCTCAATATCGAAGTCTGCCGCCTGTATAAGACGTAACAGGATATTTTCCACGTCCTCGCCCACGTATCCCGCCTCGGTAAGAGTTGTTGCATCTGCTATCGCAAATGGAACACGGAAACTCTTTGCCAGCGTTGAGGCAAGATATGTCTTACCCACACCGGTAGGGCCAAGAAGAAGCACGTTTGACTTTTGTATTTCTATGTCATCGTCCTGAATCTCACCCTTTTTCTTTCTCTTTTCTCTTTCGTCAAGTGTGAGTATTCTCTTGTAGTGGTTATACACCGCTACCGCCAGAGCGAGTTTAGCACCATCCTGACCTATCACGTGTTCGTCGAGCATCGCCTTAATATCTGTGGGGCGGGGAAGGGTTTCAAAGGTTAATTCTTCACCACTTGCGTCAACACTTCTTTCGGGGTCAGGGAAGTGCATCTCAATAAAATCTGCACAAACACCTATACACTCGTCGCATATATACGCCTTGCCGTCCAAACCGGGGATAAGAACTGCAGCCTCGTGCTCATTAGTTCCGCAAAAGGAACAACAACGAAGTTTGCTATCTGCCATTTATCTATCCTTCTTGCTAATAACCTTGTCGATAAGGCCGTAGGCAACTGCCGCATCAGCACTCATATAGTTATCTCTCTCGGTATCTCTCTCAATAACCTCAAGGGGTTGACCGGTGTGCTCAGCCAGAAGTCTGTTGAGCTTGTCACGGGTGCGAAGAATGTGGTCTGCGTGGATTTTTATATCCGAAGCCTGACCTTGAGCGCCGCCGAGAGGCTGATGAATCATAATCTCTGCGTTGGGAAGAGCCATTCTCTTACCCTTTGTGCCACCCGAG
Organism: Eubacteriales bacterium; assembly: GCA_045605175.1. Classification (GTDB taxonomy): domain Bacteria; phylum Bacillota; class Clostridia; order Oscillospirales; family CAG-272; genus UBA1740. Next base: position 14,448 of record JAZUPL010000091.1, read on the forward strand.
AGCAGGAAAGCACCCATAGATGCCGCCATACCCATACAGATAGTGCATACGTCACACTTAATGTAGTTCATAGTGTCGTAAATAGCAAAGCCTGCGGAAACAGAGCCTCCGGGGCTATTGATGTAGAAATAGATGTCTTTGTCGGGGTCTTGCGCCTCGAGGAAGAGCATCTGAGCAACGACGAGCGAAGCGGTAACGTCGTTTACCTCGTCTGCAAGTATGATAATTCTGTCATTGAGGAGTCTTGAAAAAATGTCGTAGGCTCTCTCTCCATGGGGAGTCTGTTCAATTACGTTTGGAACTAATGCCATTGTGTTTACCTCCATATTTTTATAAACAGCCGACAATCAATGATAGACTATCGGCTGATTTTTTATGCATTAAAATTATTCTGCGTCCTCTGCCACAGGCTCTTCTGCCTTGGGCTCAACTGCAACTGCGTTCTCCTTGACAAGTGCCATAGCCTTGCCAACAACGAGGTCTGCCTTGATATCCTCAGCGAGAATCATAGACTTAACCTCATCAACGGCTACACCGTAAGCGTTGCCGATTCTCTCGTACTCTGCGTCGATTTCCTCTGTGGTAGCATCGAGAGCCTCAATTCTTGCGATAGCCTCAAGAGCGAGTCTTACCTTAACCTGCTTTTCCGCCTGGGGTCTGAACTGCTCGCGAAGACCGTCGAGAGTCATACCGGTGTACTGCATATAGGTCTTAAGGTCAAGGCCGGAGGAACGGAGTCTTGTATCGTAGTCACGAAGGAAGTTTTCTGCCTCCTGCTCGAACATAACCTCGGGAATATCTGCAACGAGAAGTTCCATAAGTTTTTCTGCGAGTTTGTTTTCCATATCTCTGTCTGCAGCATCCTCGTTCTTCTTAGCGAGAGTAGCCTTAACGTCGGCACGATACTCCTCAAGAGTGTCAAACTCGGATACGTCCTTTGCGAACTCGTCATCAAGTTCGGGAAGTTGCTTTACAGACTTAACAGTGCACTTGAAGATAGCCGCCTTGCCTGCAAGATCAGCCGAGTGATATTCGGCGGGGAAGGTAACACTAACCTCAAACTCCTCGCCAATCTTCTGACCTACAATCTGCTCTTCAAAGCCGGGAATGAAACTGCCCGAACCAATCTTAAGTTCGTAGTTCTCGCCCTTGCCACCATCGAAAGGGGTGCCGTCAACAAAGCCCTCAAAATCGAGGTTTACGGTGTCACCGTCTGCGATAGCGTCCTCGCTCTCGGAGATAAACCTTGCGTTTCTATCTCTAACACGATCGATCTCGGCGTCAATATCTGCCTCGGTAACCTCGGCAACCTTCTTCTCAACCTCAATACCCTTGTAGCCTTCGATAGTGCCAACAGGCTTAACAAAGCCCTCTGCCTTGAGGACAATGTCGCCCTCCATAGAAACGAGGTCGAACTTGGGAGAGCCAACTACGTCGTAGCCTGCCTCCTTGATAGCCGCCTCAAACGCATCGGGAATGCAAGCATTGATAGCATCCTCAAAGAATACGTCCTTGCCATAGAAGGTCTTGATAACGTAGAGGGGTGCCTTTCCTTTTCTGAATCCGGGAACGTTCATGCTCTTAACGTTCTTCTTGTATGCATCCTGCTCTGCTTTTAGATAAACATCTCTCTCTACCGAAAACTCGATAACATAACCGTTTTTTTCGGTGAGTTCGCCTTTAATAAGACTCATTTTTTGTTCTCCTATTGATATATATTTTTTATTTTGAACTTAAACAATGGGGCATAAAAAGCCTTCTTTTTGCAAATTAGCCAATATATTTTACTACATAATGTTAATTTTGTCAATACATATTTGTTTAATTGCTAATTAAAAAGATTTATTTTATTATTTTTGGTATGAAACCGAGATAATCGGCACTTATAAGAGTCATCTCTATTCCCTCGTACGTAAATGAGGGGGCACAGGTATAGTTGCCGTGAATGTGGCCGAAATAAAGTCTTTTAATATCGTAAGTATGTAGCACCGAAATAAGACCATCGACCGCCTTCCCGTTCCAATAAGGTGGGAAGTGCATAAAGACTATTATCTCTTTTTGGGGGTGCTCCTCTTTTAGTGTTGCTGCCGCTTTGAGGCTCATTTCAAGGCGTAACACCTCGCGGTTTATAAGTTTGTCAAAATCCGCGTTGTCGGGGGCATTTTTTGCGTCCTCGTCTTGATACCACCCGCGAGTCCCTGCGATTATAAAATCTTCGACGATATGTGCGTTGTTAAATAAAAACGAAATGCTGGTGATACCGTTTTTGTCGAAGAATGCACGGTGCTTGTTCATCGTGGACCACCAAAAATCGTGGTTGCCCTTACCAAGTATTTTTCTACCAGGCAACTGGTCGATAAACTTCATATCGCTAAGCGACTCTTCAAGCGAAAGAGCCCAGGAAATATCCCCGGGTATAATGACCGTGTCCTCGTCGGTAACAAGCCTTGTCCAGTTGTTTTTAAGACGAAGCATATAGTCTGCCCATCTGTTTCCAAAAACCTCCATAGATTTGTTAGTGGAGGCGAGGGTTGACAGATGCAGGTCTGCCAGTGCAAACAAAGACATAAAATTTTTCTCCGTTTATGGTATAAAGCCTTTTTCTCTGCACATACTACTTTTGCAGGCAAATGTCTGCAGAAAAGAGATATGATATGGAAAAAAAGAATGTAGGATGCGAGAGCGGAAGTGCAAAACGCATCAAAGGCGTTAATTGTGATGTTAAAAACTGCACCTTCCACAGTGGAGTAAACGAATGTAACGCCGGTTGCATCTACGTTGGTCCTCGCGAGGCAGATTGCTCCGCAAACACCAACTGTGCCACCTTTAAGCCCAAGTTTTAATTCTTGGCAAATTCCTTAACAGACCGAGCCATATCGTTTTTGTCTATCACACCGTTATGGAGGACGACTTTTTCGTCAAGTCCCAAAAGTGGGTAGGGGATAGATACGTGGGTGAGAGTAGCGAGTGCAGCGAGTGCCTCTATATCACCATCGGCTTCCTTGTCGGTAAGCGAGCGATATACATCCTGTGCAAATTTGTACGCGGATGCAGTTGAAGCGGTCAACATCTTTCTCTCTGCCTTGTTTTCGTTCATATAGCACTGTGCCGCATATACTGCGACCGCCGTATGAGTGTCGATAAGGCAGTTTTTGTTTTCGTAAATATTCTTTATCGTTTCTGCGGTTTTTTCCTCGTCGGTGAAATAGCCCACAAAGTCACAGAGTGCCAAAATTCTATCCTCTTTTGTAAGTTCATATCTTCCGGTTTCTTTAAGAGCCTGCATATATCCTCTGGTCTTTTCAGCACCGAGAGTGAGGTAAAGCAGTCTTTCAAGGTTTGAGGAAATAAGTATATCCATAGAAGGGGACATAGTAGAGTAAAATTCTCTGTTTTTGTCATATACACCGGTACGGATAAAGTCGGTGAGAATATTATTCTTGTTGGATGCGACAACGAGTTTGCCTATGGGAAGTCCCATTTTTTTAGCGATATAGGCGGCAAAAACGTTACCGAAGTTTCCTGTGGGGACGGTTATATCTATAACCTCGCCCTCGGTGATAACTCCCGACTTCATTAGGTCGCAATATGCGGATATATAATAAACTATCTGTGGTACGAGTCTCCCCCAGTTAATCGAGTTTGCACTTGATAGGAAAATACCGTATTCGTCAAGAGTGCTTGCCATTTCCGAGTTGGAGAAAATTTCCTTTACCCCACTTTGAGCATCGTCAAAGTTGCCGCGAATTCCCACAACCGAAACATTTTTTCCCTCTTGTGTCTGCATCTGCAACTTTTGTACCGTACTGACACCGTCGGTGGGATAGAAAACCTTAATACAAGTGCCATCTATATCTCTATATCCCTCAAGAGCCGCTTTTCCCGTGTCGCCAGAGGTTGCTACGAGTATCATAGCACGACGGGTTTCTCCGGTTTTTCTGAGTGCTCGAACAAAGAGCCTCGGCATAATTTGAAGTGCCATATCCTTAAAAGCCGCAGTAGGCCCGTGCCAAAGTTCAATCATATACATATTTTCGCCAAGACTTGTGATTGGGACAGGATTTTCGCCGAATTTTTCTTCGGAATAGGCCGCCTTTGCGTCGGTCAATAACTCATCGTATTCATAATCGGTTAGAAATTTTGCGAGAATTTTGCTCGCTCTCTCGGCGTATGAGAGAGGGAGAAGTTCCTTCAACTCATTTTTGCCAAGGGTGGGTATTTTCTCAGGCATATATAGACCACCGTCATTTGTCAAACCTTTTTTTATAGCATAGGCAGAGCATACTTTCTCTGTATCTATACCTCTTGTGCTTACGTATTTCATAGTTTTCCTCATTTACCTTGTTTGCGCAGTATTATAATTGAATGCACCCGTGAGGTGCTTTATATCTATAACCTTTAGCGAAGTACCTTCGGTATTCGCGTACACCTCGATGACGTCAAAGCGTTTTTTCTTACCTCTTTCCGTCATAGCGAGATATTTTGCCGCAAGAATAATGCTCATCTGCTTCTTCTTATCTACGGCACTTGCAGGGCGTGGCTCTTTAGGGTTGTTCTTTGCAGCGTCTCTTGTTTTCACCTCTACGAAAATAAGATATTCCTTATTTTCCGCCACTATATCTATTTCGTGTCCTCTATCTACATAGTTGGTGTAGAGAATTTTGTATCCCTGTTTACGTAGAAATTTAACGGCTTCCTTTTCCCCAAAGTCGCCGAGCCTACGCTCTTCTGTATCAACTTTAAGTACACGCATCTTTATCCAAAAACTTCAGAAAAGAGCGACGGTGAATGGGGGAGGGGCCAAATCTTCTCACCGCATCCATATGCTCCTTTGTGGGGTAGCCCTTGTGCTTGGCAATACCGTATTCGGGATACATTCTGTCAAGTTCGATACATCCTCTGTCACGAGTGACCTTGGCGAGAATTGATGCCGCCGCAATAGAGTAGGAAAGGCTATCTCCCTTTACCACCGTCTGCGTGTCAATGGTAAATCCACGAGAGCAATTCCCGTCGATAAGAGCAAAATCCGCCCTCACCGAGAGAGCCTCTACCGCCCTTCTCATAGCGAGCATTGAAGCATTGAGAATATTGATTTGGTCGATTTCTTCGGGTGTAGCCTCGGCAATTGCATAGGCGATTGCCACCTCCTTAATCACCTCGAAAAGTTTTTCTCTTTTTCTTTCGGTTAGTTTCTTCGAGTCATCAAGTCCCTCGATAACGCAGCCAACAGGGAGTATTACTGCCGCCGCAACCACAGGACCGCAAAGCGGGCCTCGCCCTGCCTCGTCACAACCGCAAACCGCGGTATATCCCAGGGCATATTTTTCTTTTTCAAAATCAAAACTTGGCATTTAAGGTCTCTCCAGAGTTATTCTTCCGATTTTTCCGTTTCTGAATTCTTCAAGCAGCATTTTTGCCGTTCTGTCATGGTCTATATCGCCGCCACTTACACGGAAGCCTCTTTTTGCTCCTACAAGTCTAAACAGTTCGTAACAGTCAAGACTCTCGCATTCTTCTACCGAAAGTTTATATCTTTCGGTAAATTGGTCGGGGGCATATTCCATAAGACGAGCGCATAAGAGCATAGCGATTTCCTCAATATCGAGAATCTGGTCGCGTATCGCACCCGTCATTGCTAAGACCTGACCGACCTCTTCATCTTCAAACTTCGGCCACAAAACACCGGGCATATCAAGCAGGTCAAGCCCTATATCGGTGGGAACCCATTGTTTGTTGACTGTCACACCGGGGCGGTTTTCCACCTTTGCCTTTTTACCGCCTGCCAGACGGTTAATAAGCGAGGATTTTCCCACATTTGGGATACCTACTATCATCGCTTTGAGTTTTCTGCCGTGCATACCCTTTTGGGCATAACGCTCAATTTTTTCTGCCATTACGGTACGAACCGCCTCTGACAGAGCATCTATTCCTTGTCCCGACAGGCAGTCTATCAAAACCGTGGTGATGCCTTTTTTCTTATAATAATCTACCCAAGCACGCGAAAGGGTGGCGTCTGCCAGACTCGCCTTGGTCATTATAGTTATTCTTGGCTTATCACCGAGAATTTTTTCTATTTCGGGATTTCTCGAACTGTATGGTATTCTTGCATCAATGAGTTCAAGAACCAAATCGACTTGGGGCAGACATTCCTGCATAATACGGCGTGTTTTCGCCATATGCCCCGGGAACCATTGTATAGGGTTTGTTGCCATATTATCCTTTCTCGTCGGTTGTGACGGGGCCGAATTTATCAAAGGGGTAGAAACGCAAAACAACCCTGCCGATTAAGGCGTCCTCATCTATCGTGCCTATATGCCTTGAGTCTGTGGAGTTGTTTCTGTGGTCGCCCATTACGAACAACTCGCCCTCCGGAACATAGAATTCATAGAATAATCCAGGGGTTATTGTCAAGGTTTCGTTTTCCAACAGAGCAACAGAGGGATAGACGTCATAGTAGTAGCCCTCTACCGAAGTATATACGTAGTTTTCTCTTAGATATCTTCCGTCAACATATATACCTTCTTTTGCAATTCGTACTTTTTGTCCTTCGGTGGCGATAACTCTTTTAATTATCGGCTTTTTAAGGGCAGTGGTATAGTCCTCTACGACAACTATATCACCGAATTTAGGCTCGTACATAAAGTCGGAAATAATTAAGTGTTGTCCGTCTTCTAACGTCCCAAGCATAGAATCGCCCTCGACAATCGAATGACGGAAGAAGAATGAGGTTAAAATCATAATAAAAGCAAGCGTGAAAATTGCCAATTCCACAAAATCGAATACCGAATCGACAAATCGAGAGGGAGGCTCTTCTGCTTGTGTATTACTTTCCTTATCCTGTGACGATTCTCCAAAATCTTCTTTGACGGTTTCGTCGGTGCTATCTTCCCCCTCGGTTTCTTCACCTACTACGGAGGCTATGTCTATAAGAATCTGTTCTTCGTCGGGAGTCTTATTCTTCTCGGCTTCAGAGTCGAAAAAAACCGTTGGGACAGGGAAGTAGGTGTCATTTATACTCGGATTTTCGCTTACTTCGTGTAAAGTGACAGGGATTTCGCTTTGCTCATTTGCGATTACCTCACCTGCATTTTCTTGTATGGATGGGGCATCTTCTGAGGTGGGGAAAAAGGTAATTTCCTCATCGACATCGTTGGGGGTGATTTCTCCCTCTATCCAAACCGTGCTTTGGGGCAGGGTAAACTCGCCCTCGCCGTTTGTATCATCTGCTATGTTGGAGTCTGTATCCTCGCTTATTTCGGCGACGACTTCGGCGGTAATTTCGGGTTGTGCTTGCACTTCATCTGTGGCGGAAGAGGGGTTGTCTATTTCTTGAATAGTGCTATTATCGCTCGGAATATCGGCTATGTTATCATTTGTTTCGCTGTTTTTATCTTCTGCCATGCCTGCCACCGCCTTTCATAAAAATATCAATATTTATTTTAGCATAAAATATTTAGAAATACAAGATGATAATCAACTATTTTTATTTAATTCTTGTCACACAAATTGATTAAAATATACAAAAATGCAAAAAAGTGAAAAAACTATTGATTTTTTGCTCGGGTTGTGTTATAATGACCATAACTGTGTCTATGCCAATTGGCATATATCGGTGTATCAACAGGACAGTCCTCTGCACGCTCTGCACGAATGTCCGAAGTATAAGGAGGGCCATAAAATGGATGCTATCCAGGCTTTTGTAAGTGAGCAACTTAAGACAGAAATTCCCGCTTTTGGCATTGGTGACGGCGTAAAGGTTTACATCCGTATCACCGAGGGTGAGAAGACCAGAACTCAGATGTTCGAGGGCACCGTTATCGCAAGACATGGCGGCGGAATTTCCGAGACCTTCACTGTAAGACGTGTTTCCTACGGCGTAGGCGTTGAGAAGACTTTCCCCATTCACTCTCCCAACATTGAGAAAATTGTAGTATTCCGTGAGGCAAAGGTTCGCCGTGCTAAACTGTACTACCTTCGCTCCAGAGTTGGTAAGGCCGCTAAGGTTAAGGAGAAGGTTTAATTCTTTAATAAAACAACCGCCAAACGGCGGTTGTTTTATTTTTCTCTACTATTCTTTAACGCAACTGCGACTTTTTGGTTGACCTTACCCTTTAATAGAAGAGAGGTACTACGGCTGTTTTCCATAATACCTCTTTTTATTATTTTACATAAAGAACCGCCCTAACTTAACTCATAGATTCGGAAAGTTTTCTTCCTCCAAGCAGGTGGAAGTGCAGGTGCTTTACCGACTGGCAGCCGTCCTCACCGATGTTTGTAACTACTCGGTATCCGTTTTCAAGCCCCTCGTTTTTTGCTATTGTGGGAATAACTTCAAAAATATGACCGACAACCGCACAGTTGTCCGATGTCACAGCATCTGCTGATGCTATGTGTATCTTTGGTACAATGAGAATATGCGTAGGTGTTTGGGGTGCAATATCGCGAAAGGCGTAGCAAAGTTCGTCCTCGTAGACCGTGGTTGACGGAATAATACCCTCGATTATTTTACAAAACAGACAATTCATTTTCCTTCCTCTCTTTCACATAAACAATATATTGATAGGTTTTATTCTATTTAGAATTATAGCATAGATTCTATTATAATTCAAGGTTTTCTTTGTAATTAAATATTCGGCTATTGACTTTTTTTTGCAATTGGGTTAATATAATTTATGAACTACTAAAATGGAGCAACTATGCCATATTTGAAATTTTCACTTCCTACCTATCCCGTAGAAAAAGATATGTGGGATGACCTCGCCGCCGAAACAAGACCGATAGTTATATACGGCATGGGTAACGGTGCGGACAAACTGCTCGCAAGATTTGAAAAGTATAATATTAAAGCCGATGATATTTTCGCCTCGGACGGTTTTGTCCGTGGGCACAATTTTCGCGGTATGCGTGTAAAGAGTTTTTCCGAGATAAAGGAAAAATATCAGGATTTCGTTATAGTCCTGTCCTTCGCTTCCTCAAGGAGCGAGGTTCTCGAGATGCTATGCGATATAGACAAGGAATATGATATGTATATTCCAGATATGCCCGTGGCAGGGGAAGAAGAGTATTTTGACCGAGAGTTTTACAACTCTAATTACGAAAAAATACTCTCTGCATACAATAGCCTGTCCGACGATATATCAAAAAACGCATTCGCCGCCATAGTAAACTATAAACTCACGGGAAAAATGTCCTATCTTGAATCGGCATATAGCGAAAAAAGCGAGTTGTACGCCTCTTTGCCCTGTGAAAAAATATCGTTTATGCTCGATGTCGGGGCATATAATGGTGATACACTTCGCGAGGGAATAGAGCATTTTCCTATGTTAAAAAAAGCGGTTTTGATAGAGCCTGACCCAAAGAACTACAAAAGGCTAATGAAATATCTTGACGGAGGGGTAGATATTGAGGTAATACCGATAAACGCCTGCGCCCTCGATAGAGTAGGGGAGGTATTCTTCTCGGTTAGTGGCAATCGCAATTCCACAGCCACCGCGACCGCCTCCTACCAAAACAAGGAAAAAGAAATTCCATCAATTACCATAGACTCCTTGGGACTTGCTCCCGACTATATTAAATATGATGTAGAGGGTGCTGAAATGGCGGCGCTTTTAGGCTCTCACGAAACCATAGAAAAGCACAGACCCACTCTTCTTGTTTCGCTTTACCATAGGTCAAAAGACCTGTTTGAACTTGTAAACTATTTAACACGGTATAAGGGATATGATATTATTTTGCACAGATTGCGTTGTGTTCCCGCTTGGGAAATCGACCTGCTTTTAATACCCCAAAAATCAAAGGAAGATTAAAATGAACCGACCAGAATTACTTTCCCCTGCGGGGAATTTTGAAAAAATGAAAGCGGCAATACTTTACGGAGCAGGCGCCGTTTACCTTGCGGGCGAAATATTCGGCATGCGTGCCGCGGCAGACAATTTCACAATTCCCGAGCTTGCCGAGGCGGTCGAGTACGCCCACCAAAGAGGTGTAAAGGTGTATCTTACCGTAAATACAATGCCGAGAGAAAATGAGTACGCCCTGCTTGAAGAATACTTCAAAAATATTGCTAATATAGGCGTTGATGCTCTTATAATTGCCGATTTAGGCGTTCTGATGAAGGCAAAAGAGATGCTCCCTGATGTGGATATTCATATATCTACACAGGCGAATACCGTGTCCTCGGCAGCGGCTCGTGCGTGGCAGAGTTTGGGTGCTTCGAGGGTGGTCCTTGCTCGTGAACTTAGCCTTGAGGAGATAAAGGCTATTCGTGCCAATATCCCGAAAGACCTTGAACTTGAATGCTTTGTTCACGGCTCTATGTGCATCTCTTATAGTGGAAGATGCCTGCTTTCAAATCATATTACAGGCAGAGATGCCAACCGAGGAATGTGCGCCCAACCCTGCCGTTGGAACTTCTCGATAAATAGATACGAGATAGTGGAAGAAAAACGTCCTGACTGTCCTATGCCCATAGAGGAGCATAATGGGGAAACCTTTATAATGGCGAGTCGTGACACCTGTACTATTGAGCATATTCCCCAACTTATCGAGGCGGGTATTTCCTCTTTTAAGATAGAGGGAAGAATGAAGTCGGGTTACTATACCGCCGTAGTTACCAACACCTATAAAATGGCTATTGACAGTTATTTTTCCGGGAATTATGAGTACAATCCGCTTTGGTATAAGGAACTTGAATCGGTGAGTCATCGTGACTATGCCACAGGATATTACTTCTCGGATTCGCATACGGACGCCAACACCTCGTCTATTAACGGTTATATTAAAGACAAGGCATATCTATGCGTAGTTCTTGCATACGATGAAGAGCGTGGTATGGCTCTATGCGGTCAGAGAAATAAGATGAAGGTTGGTGACGAGGTGGAAATTCTCACCCCTGGTAGCGTTGGCAGACCTTTTACATTAACCGAACTTTTTGACACCGAAGGCAATCCCATAGACAGCACTCCTCACCCCTATATGCAATTCTATATGCGTGCAGACAGTCCTCTTTCCGAGGGCGATATAATAAGAGCGAGGTAAAAATGGAATTTATTGAAATATTAAAGGCTATTCTCTTTGGAATCGTCGAGGGAATAACCGAATGGTTGCCTGTATCGTCAACCGGACATATCATTTTGCTTGACGAATTTTTGAAGCTTGACGTTGCCCCATCACTTGGCACTACCTTTGCCGAGGAATATATGAGTATGTTCGAGGTGGTTATACAACTTGGTGCTATTTTGGCCGTACTTGTTATCTTCTTTGACCGTCTTAACCCGTTTAGTGGGAAAAAGAGCGACGCACAGAAGAGAGGGACATGGGTTTTGTGGCTCAAGGTTGTTGTTGCAAGCGTCCCCGCCGCAGTAGTTGGTATCGTGGTTGACAAGATAATAGAAGAGATAAGCGGCAAGGATATAGACGGTTGGCTTTACAACTTTATCACGGTTGCGGTTGCACTTATCGTCTATGGTATTCTGTTTATAATTATCGAGCGAATTTCAAGGGGAAAGGCACCTCGTGTCGAGAATGTAGAGGAAATTACCTACACCCACTCGTTGCTTCTGGGCGTTTTTCAGATGCTTGCAATAATTCCCGGCACCTCTCGTTCAGGCTCTACAATTCTCGGTGCGAGAACTATTGGAATTTCCCGTACTGCCGCTGCCGAGTTCTCGTTCTTTATGGGTATTCCCGCGATGCTTGGTGCATCGCTGATTAAGGGATACGGCTTTTTCGACTATGTTATAGAAAGCGGAGTAAGCGTCCCCATTCTTGGTTGGATAGTGCTTTTGGTTGCTACCATTGTGTCCTTTGCGGTGTCTATGGTGGTTATTCGCTTCCTGATGGACTTTGTAAAGCGTCACGATTTTATCCCCTTCGGTATCTATCGCATAGTCCTCGGCGTTATAGTTTTAGGCTATTTTGTATTTACTTTTATAATATAAAACACCAAAACATACAAAACCTTGACGAAATTGGGTGATGACCTTAGCGGAGACTTTTCGCTTTAATAAAAATGCAAGCATCGCATTTGACTGGTCAAACGCAAATGGGCTAAGCCCAAACCCCTATACAAGCAGAAAGAGATAACAAATCGGTTCTTCGCCGAAATGTTATCTCTTTTTTCTGTCTGTTTAATGAAATCGTGGCAAGCCACGGTGAAATCTTCGCTCCGCTCAGATGAAATCCAAGGATAAACCTTGGATGAAATCAAATCCGTCTAAATGCAACCCTGCGAAGCAGGATTTCATCGCGAAAGCGATTTCATCCACCAAAGGTGGATTTCACCCGTCGAAGACGGATTTGACTGCGTGATACTCCGTTAAGAGTATCACGCTATTTGTCAAGGTTTTTTGTTTTAGTTATCTTTCCTCTCGATAGTAGTTTATACCAAGACTGGCGGGAGGTTGATTTTCACGCTTGTTAAGTATGCTAATGCCTATAAGCACAAGTATTGTAACTAAATAGGGAAGTATCTTGAATATTTCCTTCATTGCAAGGGATATTCCGGGGATATAAGAGCTTGCAACGTAGAATCCGCCGAAGATGATAGAGCAGAGAATACCGAGATTAGGTTTCCATACCATGAATATAACCAGGGCAACAGACAACCAACCTATTGCATCTATAATATATTCCCAGTTTCCGTTTTGGTAATCCATTACAAAAACAAGACCGCCAAGGCTCGCTACCGAGCAACCGATACAGGTTGCAAAATAGCGATATTTTGTTACATTTATACCTGTTGCATCGGCTGTTGCTGGGTTTTCACCAACCGCCCTTAAGTGCAGACCGACTCTTGTTTTGTTAAGCACAAAGGAAGTTATTAAAGCAATCGCAATAGCAATGTATATCATAATGCCGTAAGAGAAGAACAACTTTCCAAACCAACCAAGTCCGTCAGCAAAAGGTAGATATGTTGTGAAGAATTTTGAACCTGCGGTAAACTTAAAGCCCTGCACGGTGGTTATCATATAGTCGGAAACACCAACGCCAAAGGTAGTCATAGCAAGACCTGTAACGTTTTGGTTTGCGTGGAGGGTAACGGTAAGGAAACTATATACCAACCCCATAAGCGCGCCGCCAAGTACCGTTGCAATAACGGGTATCAGTATAGCGAGGATATATGTCATTCCCGCCTTTCCGCCACAAAGGTCGAAGTACATAGCCTCGGCTACACAACCGCAAGCAGCACCAACACACATAACGCCGGGGATACCGAGGTTTAGGTGTCCTGCTTTTTCGGTAATAGTTTCACCGGTAGAGCCGAGGAGAAGTACCATTCCAAATCTTATAGCGCTTACTAAAAATGTTATAATCATCATAATTAGTCGCCCTCCATATTTTTTCCCTTTTTGGTTGGAGCAATTCTGTCAACAAAGGACTTGAGCTCACCACCCAAATGAACCTCGTAGTTGATGAAGAATTCACAGCCTATGATAAAGAACAGTATAATACCTATAATAATATCACAAAGAGCAGTATCAACTCTAAAATCTATTGCAATCTGGTTTGTTCCTCTTTGCAGGAATATGATAAGGAATGCTGTTACAATCATAATCAAAGGGTTGAATTTAGCAAGCCAGGATACCATAATGGCTGTAAAACCCTGTCCACCAGCCACATCCGAGGAAATAGTACAACTTCCATTTGCAACGAGCAAGAAACCGATAACGCCACAAAGCGCACCCGAAACAAGCATAGTTCGGATAATAACCTTGCGAACGTTTATACCAACATATTTTGCGGTGTTTTCGCTTTCGCCGACAACCGAAATTTCGTATCCGTGTTTGCTGTATTGCAAATAAATATACATAAGCGCACAAATAATAGCAACTACAAGAATGTTGAAGAAATGACGGTCACCGAATATGTAGGGGATTGCAAATTGCTTCATAGTAGATAAAGTGCCGGAGCCGTTATCACCAAACAACTTAAGGAAAAATACTATCAGCTGTGTAGCAATATAATTCATCATAAGGGTAAAGAGCGTTTCGTTCGTGTTCCATATAGCCTTAAAAATTGAGGGAATAAGACCCCATATTGCACCTGCGGCCACAGAAGTCAGTATCATTACAATATAAAGCAGTGGCAGGGGAATGGCATCACCAATAAATAACATACAACAGGTAGTGCTAAGCGCACCCATAAGCACCTGTCCCTCGCCGCCACAGTTCCAGAACTTCATTTTGAATGCGGGTGTTAAAGCAAGAGCTATACCGAGAAGAATAGCGGTATTGCTAAACAATATCCAAATACGCAAGGGAGAACCGAAAGCGCCGGAAAACATAGAGCCAAAAACCTCTATTGGGTTCTTTCCGGTCATACAAACGATAAGTATCGCAGTTACCAAAAAGGCGCAAAGAACTGCTATAATTCTTATGAGCAATGATTTGCCAAAGGAGATATTATCTCTCTTTGTAATGTGGAACCAAGGCTCTTTTTTTGCCCCGGATGGGTTGTTATTCTGCATTATCGCCCATAGCCTCCTCTTCGTCCTCGCAAATCGAGGTGGATTTTGTCATAAGTCTGCCAACGGTGTGTTTGTCGGTGGATCTTGCGTCAACAATTCCGGTAATTTTTCCTGAGTTTATTACCATTATTCTGTCACAAAGAGCGATAAGCACGTCCAAATCTTCGCCCACAAAAATAACAGCAACTCCATTTTGCTTTTGTTTGTTCAAAAGATTGTAAATGGTGAAAGAGGAGTTAACATCAAGTCCTCTAACGGGGTAGGCAGCCATAAGCACCGAGGGGGATGCAGCAATCTCTCTGCCGAGTAGTACCTTCTGCACGTTACCACCGGAGAGCCTTCTGACAGGGGTATGCTCATTAGGTGTAACTACCTCAAGGTTTTGAATAATGTCCATAGCTAAATTGTAAGGCTTTGACCTGTCAACGAAGAAGGATTTTCCTCTTTTATAACTACGGAGCATCATATTATCGACGATATCCATATTTCCAACAAGGCCCATTCCAAGCCTATCCTCCGGGACAAAGGAAAGACGCACACCCAAATCTCGTATTTCAAGAGGTGTAAGGTTTCTCATATTTGTTGTTTCGTCACTGTCGGGGGCGGTGTAGAGTATTTCGCCCGAATCAAGATGGTATAAACCTGCAATAGATTCAAGCAACTCGCGTTGTCCTTGACCTGCAATTCCTGCAATTCCAAGGATTTCTCCGGCTTTTGCGGTGAATGATATGTTGTCAAGAATGATAACGCCTTCGGCGTTTTTACTGCTTATATTTTTAACCGTCAGTCTTTCCGTGGGGTTGCACGGCTCACTGCGTTCTATATTCAACTCTGTTTTCTTACCTATCATAAGTTCGGTAAGTTCGCTCTCGGTGGTTTGGCTTGTATTCACCGTTGCGATATATTCACCCTTGCGTAGCACGGCAACTCTGTCGGAAATTGACAGCACCTCATGCATCTTGTGGGTGATAATTATAATAGATTTTCCGTCCTCACGCATCTTGCGCAGGACAGAGAAGAGTGTTTCCGTCTCCTGGGGTGTTAGCACCGCAGTAGGTTCGTCAAGTATAAGTATGTCAGCCCCTCTGTAAAGCACCTTGATTATCTCAACCGTCTGCTTTTCGGATACCGACATTTCGTGTATCTTTTTTCTTGGGTCAATATTAAATCCGTATTTGTTTGCTATCTCGGCAACCTTTTGGTGTACCTCGTTAATGTTATATTTTTTTCCATCGTTGATACCGAGCACTATGTTTTCGCTTGCTGAAAAAACGTCAACAAGTTTGAAGTGCTGGTGTATCATACCAATTCCATAACTGAAGGCATCCTTAGGAGAGTGTACAACGACCTCCTCGCCACATACGAACATCTGTCCCTCGTCTGGGTAGTATATTCCAGCTATCATATTCATAAGGGTGGTTTTGCCGCAACCGTTTTCTCCAAGGAGCGACAGTATTTCGCCTTTATAAAGTGTGAGATTTACCTGATGATTTGCTACAACACTGCCAAATCTTTTGGTAACGCCTCTGAGTTCGAGTGCAACTTCCTTGTTCACGTTGTTCCTCCTTAAAAAATCAAAACAATACAATACGAGCCGAAGCCCGTATTGTATTGATGAAGTAAATTAGAATGCGGTATTAAGACGGGTAATACCGTCGATTTCAAGAGAGAAATAAGGAGCAGAAACGGTAGAAGACTCGTTGAAGTAAACGATAGTCTTGTCACCTACGGTAATGCTCTCGATATTGTCATCATCAACGGTGAGAGCCTCGCCGCCAACGGTGAAGAGCGAGCAGTCAAATACCTTAACAGTGCCTTCCTTAAGAGCAGCGATTGTGCTTTCAATTTTTTCAACAGTACCCTCTGCACAAGCATCGGTGTTGATGCCGGAGAGAATAACAGAGCCCTCAGTAATGCCACCGCACCAGTCAGTATCTATTGCTACACCGGTAGAAACGCACTTGGTTATATAGGTGTAATAAGGAGCCCAGTTAATAGCGGAAGAAACGATGAAGGTGTCAGGGCAAGCCTCATAGGTAGAACCATTGTAGGAAATGTTAGGAACACCCGCAGCCTCACAAGCACCGGGAGCGCCCATGGAGTCGGCGTGTTGAGAAATGAGAACACATCCACCTTGAATAAGAGCCTCTGCAGCATTCTTTTCCTCAACTGCATCATACCAAGCACCAGTAAATTTAACGTCCATAGTAACGGAGGGACAAACAGATTTAGCGCCAAGATAGAAGGAAGTGTATCCGGAGATAACCTCAGCATATGTGAAGGCGCCTACGTAACCCATCTTAGCCTCGCTGGCAGTGATTTCGCCAGACTCTATCATCTCGTTGAGTTTAAGACCTGCAGCGATGCCTGCAAGATATCTACCTTCGTAGATGGAAGCGAAAGCATTGTGGTAGTTAGCAAGACCGGTGGATGCAGCCTTGCTACCGGTAGCGTGGCAGAACTGAACATCGCTATGCTGTCTTGCAGCCTCAATGATGAAGTCCTCATGACCGAAAGAGTTAGCAAATATTACCTTACAACCCTGGTCAACGAGGTCGATTGCTGCTTCTGTACAATCTGCGGTTTCAGGAATATTTCTTACGATAATAACCTGAGAATCAGAAAGACCGAGAGCCTCCTGATATGCCTTAGCCGCATTGATGAAGTTAAGGTCATAAGTGGAGTTTTCGTCGTGCAAGCAGATGAAACCAATCTTAAAGTCCTCGTCTATCTCAAAATCCTTAACGATTTCGGGGGCGGGGAGGGGAGATTCGGTCATCGCAGAGGTGTTGTTACCACCGCAGGATGCAAGAGCAAGACCACAGGTAACGAGCATCGTGAGTGCAAGCGCAAAAGAAAGAATTTTCTTGAACATCTTAGTGTTCCTCCAAATGAAAATTTTTATGTTATAGAGGTAAGCCTCAAATAACCTAAATAAAAATGTAATAAAAAAGAATTATGAGAATCTAATGCCCTCGCCGGGTGCCATTGACTCAATTTTTGCAAGTGACTCGATACGATATCCCTTGGCACGAAGCTCGTTTCCGCCACCTTGATAAGCCTTTTCGATAGCGATCCCGCAACCTACAACGGTAGCACCAGCCTGCTCAACAAGGTCGATAAGGCCTGCAAGAGCGCTACCATTCGCGAGAAAATCGTCTATGATAAGAACTCTGTCGCCAGGCGCTATGTACTTCTTGGAAACCATAACGTCATAGGTCAACCCCTTGGTGTATGAGTGAACCTTTGTGGTATAGCAATCGGCAGAGAGGTTAATACTTCTTGTCTTTTTAGCAAAAACGACAGGAACATCAAAGTGAATTGCCGCGATGCAGGCAATACCTATTCCCGAAGCCTCGATAGTTAGAATACGAGTGACATCATCGCCGGAGAAAAGGCGCTTCCATTCAGCACCGCATTCCGAAAGCAGAGCAACATCTATTTGATGATTAAGAAAACTGTCTACTTTAAGGACATCGCCGGGCAAAATCCTTCCATCTTTGAGAATTCTTTCTTCAAGTAATTTCATAAGCCACTCCCCAAATTAAATATGTAAAAAACAAAACTCGACTTTGCGAGAAAACTATAAGATAATTATAATTATTTTTTCGACAAAATTCAATACAAATTTAGCATTTACTTATATTTTAGTAAAATTATATAAAATATTCAGTTTATCATACTCCAATCTATCACTTTTGCCCCGACAGATTCGAGAAAAACGTTTGCTTTTGAGAAATGTTTGCAACCAAAGAAGCCCGCATGGGCAGAAAGCGGACTTGGGTGAGCGCATTCCAAAACCAAATGCAAGGGGTTCTTTATAAGCGAGCGTTTTGCTCTGGCGTTCCCACCCCACAGCAGGAATACCACGGGCGAGGTCTTTTTGTCTATCAAAGAAATAATTTTGTCTGTCAGTATTTCCCAGCCTTTTCCCTTATGGCTTTGCGGCGCACCCTGTCTTACCGTTAGTGTGGTGTTGAGAAGCAAAACTCCTTGCTTAGCCCAACCGATCAACTCGCCTGATTTTGGAGTTGAAATACCCAAATCGTTGTTTATTTCCTTAAATATGTTTTTTAGAGAAGGAGGCGGTGCAACCCCTTCTTTTACAGAAAAACACAAACCATGTGCTTGTCCCGGACCGTGATAAGGGTCTTGTCCGAGTATGACAACTCTGGTGTTTTCATAAGAAGTGTATTTCAGTGCATTGAATATATCATCCATAGGAGGGTAAACCGTGGTGCTGAAATATTCCTTTTTCAAAAATTCTCGGAGTTTTAGATAATAATCGCTATCAAACTCATCTTTAAGTAAATAATCCCAGTCATTTCCTATATGTACCATAGCCTCTCCTATAAGATAATAATTTCACAAATGAATTATATCATTATTTGTAGAAAAAATCAACACAAAAAGAGCACAGAACAAAATTCCGTGCTCTATAATTAAATTATGAAAATACCGTTTCAATAACCCTCTTACACCCCGGAGGGGAGTATTGCCAGGAGTCAAGGTGCGTAACCCTGTCTGTGTCAATAAAGTATTCAAGCGGAGGTAAATCTCTTTCGGTGGAGTCCTGTGAGTCAATTATTATAAGTTTGATTTTCATTTTGTCGGGGATTATCGATTTTATGTACACCGCACAGGTTTGCCCGGGATAGATTCCCTCCCTATATTCAGCAAGACCTGCGAGGTTTGGCCGTAATTCTATAAATATACCGTAGTCCTCTACGCTTCTTACAATACCCCTGACGGTTTGCCCTTCAGAAAATAAAGAGGCATTTTCTTCCCAAGAGCCGAGCAGTTCCTTTTCGGAAACATATATTCGCCCTCTTTCGTCAATGTTTTTTACAACGGTGTAAAGCGTATCGCCCACCGATAGTCTTGCCGAGGGGTGTGATATTCTTGAAACCGAAATGCAGTCGATAGAGAGTAGTGAGCAAATACCGCAACCAATATCCACAAAAGCGCCAAAACTCTCAAGATGGGTAATTTTTGCAGGAATTATATCTCCCGGGCATAGTCCTGCGAGATAGTTCAGTACGCATTCCTTTTGTGCTGCCCGACGAGAGAGCAGAGCGATAGTTTCTCCGTTTGTGCTTTTCTCAAAGCCCATCACCTTAAAACAAACGGTTTTGCCTACTCTGGTAAGTATGGCAATATCCTTAATTTGCTCGTCGGCACGTAAATATTGGCTCTCCTGCCTTGGAATGATACCGCGAACCCTTGCCCCGAGTTCTATATGAAGGTCATACCTGTGGTCGCACAGTATAGCAGGGGCCTCGAGAATTATCCCTTTGCTTAAAGCACGAGCAAGCCCCTCCTCCGAGGACGTGTATTCATAATTCTTTGGGGAACTGATGAGCATTCCCTCCGGCATATACATATTCATTTTGTTTCACCTGACCTTTACGCTTCATTGGCATAGCCTGTATAACAATATGCAAAATCAGGTGCAAATATGTTTTCATCAATATAAAATCAAAAACAGTTTATCCAAGACCGAATGATACAACGATAGCACCATTGACAACGCGCATAGTCTCTTCGTCAAGGTGTCCCATTTTTTCTTTTAGTCTTTTTTTATCTATTGTTCTGATTTGCTCGAGCAAAACTACGCTATCCTTTGCAAGTCCTGCCTCTACACCGGGCAAATCTATATGAGTGGGGAGTTTTGCTTTTCCCATTCTTGAAGTTATAGCCGCCGCAATGACGGTGGGACTATGTCTGTTTCCCACATCGTTCTGCACAATTAGCACCGGGCGAAGACCGCCTTGCTCGCTACCGACCACAGGACTTAGGTCGGCGTAATAAATATCGCCTCGTCTTATGTTCATTTTAGAATCCTTTCGTTTGCTTTGTGTCCCGCTATTATTTTTGCCACAAATCCTAATTAGTAAACATCTTTTTCAAAAAATGATGTTTATACCATAATATGCAAAACTAAATATTATGGCAAAAGAAAAAAGATAAAAAACAAAGGTAAATGAATGTGTAAAAATGAAACAAAATGACATGAATTGTATGGTAGAAAATTACTACTAAAAAAATGATAAACACCTGAAAAAACAAGAGTAAAAGATAAAAAAACGGAGGCGAATTTCTTCGTCTCCGTTGCCCTGAGGGCGTTAGCGAGCGTTAAACAGAGGACTCGCGTGCCTCGTCTTCTCTGTGGAAGAGCAGGGTTATACACCAAATACCTGCAAGGCCTACTATGGTGAATATAATCCTTGCCAAAATGGAGGCAGGGCCACCAGTCAACCAGGCAACCAAATCAAAACTGAAAAGTCCTATTGACCCCCAGTTAAGAGCACCGATAATGACCAGGGCGAGGGCAATCTTGTTAACTATCATTTTACCCATCCTTTTTCTTGATTTTTCCTTATTTCATCAGAATATGGAAAACATTTTATTCTTGCAAGATATAATTCTGCCAATAAATAACACTACAAAATGCAGAATTATATGTGCTTATGTATTTTGTCCGTCAAAACGTTATTTATACCTAATCTTCAAAAACGGGTATATGATTTCCAAAGGCATCGCGTAGAATTTCAAGCGCCCTTTTTTCTATTCGCGAAACATAAGAACGCGAAATTTTAAGCATGGATGCGACCTCTTTCTGTGTCCTCGGTTGATAACCGCACAGTCCGTACCGCAGTATAATGATTTGTCTTTGTCTTTCGTCGAGCAGGTCGCTTATCATTCCTGAAAGTCTGTCTGTATAACTCTTTAATTCTATCTCTTCGGCAATATTTTCCTCTATGCTTATTATGTCAAGATAGGTAAGAGGATTTCCGTCCTTATCGACGTCTATCGTGTCATTTATCGACACCTCGTTTTGCTTCTTTTTTTGAGAGCGAAAATACATCAAAATTTCATTCTGCACGCATTTAGCACCATAGGTTGCAAAGCGTGTACCTTTTTCGCTTTTGAAACTATCTACCGCTTTAATTAAGCCAAGACATCCTACGCTTAGCAGTTCCTCAGGTGAAGAATAGGATGCGTAGTATTTCCTTATAATATGCGAAATCAAACGTAGATTTCTTTCAATGAGAATTGACCTTGCCTCTTTATCGCCACCTCTCATTCTTTCAAACATCTCTTTCTCTGTTTCCTTGTCAAGTGGAGGAGGGAAGGATTCCTGCTCCTCAAGACCAAGGATAAGAGAGATGAAGTTTAGTATTAGTTTTGTTAAATTAAGCATAACACCTCCGTTTTCCTCGGATAATTATATGCTTAATATTTGAAGTTTAGCCCGTAGTTTTATTGCACACTGCTTCGTTTATATAATATTTTTTCTTTTCAGATAGAATTAGTCTTTGTCCACTTATATCATTAAATTTTTTGTTTATTGAACAAATATGTGTTCGAATTGCTGAAGCCTCGGTGTAACTTCCTCTCCTGAAGCAGTATTTAAGCAGTTCTTCCTTTTGACACCCGTAGGGCGAAGAAAGAATAAGGCAACGCAATATTATACTCTCGGTTTTTGTAAGCCCCAACTTGGCAGTATTATAAAAAACATCTCCCTCGTCAATATATGCTTTAAGTACACCTTTTTGGTATTTACCGATGTTGAATGATTGTAGAACCAAATTGTCTAAACTTAAACACACACCGTCAAATTTTGTCGAAGGATATATGATCGTATCAAAAATACAAGGCTCCTCGGTGTTTGGGATACCAACCTTGCATATGGGCAAACCCTTGAATTTCTCCCGCAGTTTTTTGACAGTGCTTACAATTTCACGAGGGGCGTAAGGTGAGGGTAAAAGCAAGATGCTATACAGTTGTTCGGGCTCGCTCATAGCCTCTTCGGTATTCGTGCCGTAGCAGGGCATACCGCAAATTCTGAACATTTCGGTGATGCTGTCGCAGAGCCCTGTATCTTCATTTATAACTAAAATCATTTTTAATTTGTCCTTGAAATGCTTTTTTATGATTTCTCCCTTGACTTATCAGGTATATTTTTGTAAAATATATAATATAGTTAAAGGAGTATATTATGGCAGAAAATAAGTGTGTTTTGATAGTTGGCGGATCGCGTGGAATCGGTAGAGAGATAGTACGCACATTTAGTCGCGAGGGCTGGAATGTTGCTTTTACCTATAAAAACAGCGAGGATGAGGCGCTCTTGCTTGCAAAGGAGTGCGATGCTCTTGCGATAAGGGCGGACTCTGCCGTCCCCGCGGATATAAGCAATGCGGTAGAAACTACTGTAAAGCGATTTGGCGATATTTATTGCCTTGTCAACAATGCGGCGGTTTCATCCTTCTCACTGCTTACCGATGTGTCAAGTGACGAGTGGAGAAAAATTATGGCTGTGGACCTCGACGCTCCTTTTCTTTATTCAAAAGCGGTCTTGCCTTATATGAATTCCCAAAAAAAAGGTAGAATTATAAATATCTCTTCTATGTGGGGGCTTGTTGGCTCGTCCTGTGAGGTAGCCTATTCTACTGCAAAGGCGGGGCTTATAGGATTTACAAAGGCGCTTGCTAAGGAGGTAGGGCCGTCTGGGATAACCGTAAATGCGGTAGCACCCGGGGTTATCGATACCGATATGAATTCTCACCTGTCACCGAGCGATTTAGATGCGCTGACCGATGAAACCCCCCTCTGTCGTATAGGTAAACCCGAGGAGGTGGCCGAGGCGGTGTTATTCCTTGCCTCTGACAAAGCGGATTTTATAACCGGAGCAGTGCTTAATGTCAGTGGCGGTTTCGTAACTTAAAAAAATAAAATAAATTGCTAAAAACACTTGCAATTCTATATTAAATATGTTAAAATATTAAAAGTTAAATATTCCGTGTGTCACACGGAGCCATACCAGCCGGGGTGGTAGCGGTACCTTGTACCTGAAATCCGCTATAGCAGGGGTTCATTCCTCTCCTGAGGGTTGGCTTTGTGTAGTCTGCATCGTCATTATTTGTGTTGAAGAATGGGTCTTGCGCAACTCGAGGCTGTGAACCATGTCAGGTGGGGAACCAAGCAGCATTAAGCGGTTTATCGGGTGTGCCGCGAGGAAGCCTGTTTGGAGCAGATGTGACGGTTACCGTATGTAAGGGCATTCTCGACGGAGGGGTGTATGGTTCTTTGTGACACACGGAATTTTCATTTGTGCGTATGTGTATGTTACCCAGCATACCACTACGCACTTTTTCTATCTTGGAGGGAGTATGTCGGATTACAGAGCGCTTTACAGAAAATACAGACCGTTTGACTTTGACGATGTATCAGGGCAGAGTTCGGTTACAGATATTCTTAAATATGAAGTTGCCAACGGCAGACTTTCTCATGCCTATCTGTTTTGCGGCTCGCGCGGAACGGGCAAAACCAGTTGTGCCAAGATACTTGCAAAGGCGGTAAACTGCCTAAATTCTGTGAACGGAAACCCCTGTAATAAATGCGAGGCGTGTCTTTCTATCGATGCGGGAACTGCAACCGATGTTATAGAGATGGACGCTGCGAGCAACAACGGTGTGGATAACGTCCGTGATATGAAGGACGAGATTGCCTTTACCCCCGCTGTGCTTAAATATCGAGTATATATAATCGACGAGGTTCATATGATGTCGGCCTCGGCATTCAACGCACTCTTAAAAACGCTTGAAGAGCCACCGACATACGTAATTTTCATTCTCGCAACGACCGAACTTCACAAACTTCCCACCACAATAGTTTCCCGTTGCCAGCGATTTGACTTCCGTAGAATTTCCTCTGAAAATATAATAGCAAGGCTTAAGCATATTGCGAGCATAGAAGGCATAAGCCTTACCGATGATGGCGCAAGGATAATAGCCCGCGTATCCCGTGGAGGTATGCGTGATGCGGTGAGTTTGCTCGAACTTTGTGCAAGCACGGGCAAGACGGTTGATGACAGGCTCGTCTTTGACACTGTCGGCAGTGGCAACCGTGACAGCGCCGTAAGAATAATTCGTGCTATACTGAATAAGGATTATACGACAATATATTCTACTATTAATGAAATTGTAATGAAGAGTGGCGACCTGTCGGTATTCTGGCAGGAGATAATAGATTGTTACAGAGATATAATGGTGGTCAAAAATTCGGATAAGGCAAAGGAGTATCTTGACCTTACCGATATGGAAATGGAAACTATGCGACCTCTCGCTCAGGCGTTTACACAGCATAGGCTTTCCTACCACGTTTCTATTCTTGAGGGAGCGATGGCTGATATGCAGAGGGCGTTTAACTCCAAGCGGTCGATAGCCGAGATAGCACTTACCCGAATGTGTGATGCCAAAACCGCAATAACACCCGAGGCGCTGGCTCTTAGAATAGACGAACTCGAAAAAGAGTTGCAGATGCTCCGTATGGTAGGCGTCGGTGCAAAACTCAATAATATCGAGGCTGTGACAGTAATACCGGAGGAAGATGTTGTTGACGAGGTGCTTTCGACACCGATCCAAGGGCAGGAACCGGTAATTCCGGAAGAGAAACCTACTGAAGTGCCACAACAAAAAGCCACCCCGAAGACCGAGGTGTTTGTAAGGTGGCGTGAAGTGGTAGAGCGAATATCCGAGTTTAAGCCTCCTCTTTCTGCTCAATTAGGTTCTTCTGATGCATACAGACGCCCTGATGAAAGTTATATAATAAGAATAAACAGTATATTTGCAAACAGACTTGCCACGGACGAAAACTCACTTGGCATAATCAGGGGTGTTATTGCCGATGTAGTGGGTGTTGGTGCAGAAGATGTCAAGTTAATAATAGTCCACAAGGACTCCTCTTTAGGCGATGATTATACCCGTGAAATAGAAGAGGCAATAAATAATACAAATAATTTTTAAGTGAGGATATTGAAATGAAAGCAAGGATTCCCAAGAGTAATGTTCCAGGAAATATGCAGGCTATGCTCCAGCAGGCACAGAAAATGCAGGAGGATATGGCAAACACCCAGGCAGAACTTGAAGCACGCGAATATGAGGCAGCGGTAGGTGGTGGCGTCCTCACCGTAAAAATGAACGGTAAAAAGCAACTTCTCTCGGTTAAAATTGCCGAGGAGGTAGTAGATCCCGACGATATCGAAACGCTTGAGGATCTTATCGTTGCTGCTGTAAACGAGGTTATCGGCAAAATCGAAGCCGAGTCGCAGAGCGAGATGTCCAAGATAACAGGCAGTATGGGTATTCCTGGCATTCCGGGGCTTTTCTGATATGGCAGAATATATTTTACCTATTCAACGTGTAATAGACGAGTTTCGCTGTATCCCCGGAGTTGGGGCAAAAACTGCGGCACGCTATGCTTTTGCACTGCTCAACCTATCCGAGGAGCAAACACAGAGTTTTGCAGATGCGATAATGGGGCTTACCAGAGATGTGCACCGTTGTCCTATTTGCCACGGTCTTTCCTCTAATACCGAGGGGTGCGATATATGTACGAGCCTTGACCGTGACAAATCGGTTATTTGCGTGGTTGAGGACGCAAAAGACGTAATAACAATGGAGCGTATCAGGGGTTACAGAGGTGTGTACCACGTTTTAGGCGGAGCGCTTTCTCCCCTTGATAACATTACGCCAAAGGATCTAAGCATTGGTCATCTTCTTGAAAGGGTTCAGGAAAGTGAGGTCGGCGAGGTTATAATAGCAACCAATCCTACCCCAAAGGGCGATGCTACCGCGCTTTATATTGCACGCGTGTTGGAAAGCACAGGAGTCCGTGTAAGCCGCTTGGCTTATGGTATTCCCGTTGGTGCGGATATAGAGTATGCCGACGAAATAACTCTTTCCCGTGCTATGGAGGGAAGAAGATTTATTAAAACCGAATAAATAGCAATTGATTTTATATATGTGAGGAATATATGATTGACTTAAAAAATGTATTGGATCAATATCCCCATCTTTCTAAAAAGTTTAATGCGGAGAAACTTCTCGGCGTGCTCAAGGATTTGAACCCGGGTGACAACGCACGCAACAACATTATTGTTGCACTTTTGAAAAACGGTTTTGTTGAAGAGATGCAAAACAACACCCAACAGCAGATTCCCGTAGCCTATTATTGTACGAGAATGGAGAATGATTATGGTTATTCTGCCGATTTGGCAGGCGAGTGTATTGAGATGTGGGCAACAGCCCTCGGTCTTGAAGACCGTCTTGCAACGGTTAGTATCGTTACCCCCGGTGGAATAAAAATCAACTACGAAAGCCCCGACCTTGCGAAAAAACTCATTTCCGAAACCGATTATTGTGTCGAACTCAACACTCTGCTTTATGACACAAACGGCGAGGCGTATCTTGAGTTTTGGGCTGGCAACGGCAGTTCGAAGGCGGTAGATGTATATCTTCACGACTTCACCTTGGACGGAGTCAGCGACAAGGAATTTATCAATCTTGGAACTATAAAATCCAAAGAGGCGGCCTTCTTGTATATACCTATTGGCAAAATAGGTCGCGCAGAGGACCATTATGCATCATTTACAGTGATTATTGATAACAAAACCCCCGCCTTATCCGAAAGCGGTAGTGTAAACGTTAGTTTCAATTGTGCAGGCAGACGCTTTAACGCCTCGGTTGCATAATTAACAGAATAAAACTTAATACTTATTAAACAGTCGTGTACTTGTACTTCAAGCGGAGATTGTCGGCTATCAGGGCGATAAATTCCGAGTTTGTAGGCTTGCCACGACTGTTTTGTATTGTATAGCCAAAGTAGGAATTTATCACGTCAATATCGGCTCTGTCCCAGGCTACCTCTATTGCGTGGCGAATGGCTCTTTCCACTCTTGAAGTAGTTGTGCCGTATCTTTTTGCCACCGCCGGGTAGAGCACTTTGGTGACAGAGTTAATAACCTCGGCATCCTCCAAGGTCAACATAATTGCGTATCTGAGATATTGATATCCTTTGATGTGGGCAGGAACTCCGAGTTGATGAATGATTTTTGTAACCTGTTCCTCCATATCGTAAGATTGTCCGCTTCTTTTTCTGCGAAGAAGGTCCTCTATGTGGAATACAAGTGTGGGAATATCAACGGGTTTGATTATGCAGATGTCAGCCCCGGCATTGTTTGCCAAAACTAAATCATTCATAGTGGTTAATAATATAAATGAAGGCTTTTGACCGGGCAGGCTCTTACTCCGCTTTATAAGACCGATGCCGTCATATCCACTGAGCCAAAGGTCTGAGATAACAATCGAGTAATTACCTTCGCTCAGCATAGAAACCGCGCGCTCGCCGTCAGCAACCTCGCTTATGTATCTGTAACCGCTGTTGGATAGACCGTCGCAGTACCTTCTCCTTTCTTCTCTGTTTTCGATGCAAATTAGAATTTTTGCGTTGTTTTCCATTGTTTTACTCTCCTTTTTGATTTTGTTTTCGTTAGAATTGGAAAAAAATGGTAATTTTCCAACGTAACAACATTTTACCACAAACAGGGACACAAAATCAAGGGTGAATATGGCGAAAAAATTGACAAAGATAATAATCAAAAAATGGTAAAATTTACCAATTCAAAGCAAAAATAAACAGCAAATAACCTCCCTCGACAAAAATACAAATAAACGGCTCATTTTTTTTGAGAAAGTAAAGATTCATAAAAAATATACAATAATATTTTATAAAATAGGTTGCAAAAACGAAAGTGATATGCTATAATTTATATGTGGAAAATTGAGCATTTTTTCCAAGTGATTAGTTAATAAACTAAAAGGAGATAAATTATGAACACTAATGTTACCGGCAACAAGTTTGTCAACGAGTGGATTAGCGAGATGGCTGCAATGGTTAAGCCCTCCGAAATTATCCTTATCGACGGTTCGAAAGAGCAGACCGAAGCACTTCGCAAAGAGGCTTGTGCTACCGGCGAGATGATTATGCTTAACCAGGATGTACTTCCCGGATGCTATCTTCACAGAACTGCTATCAACGACGTTGCTCGTGTTGAGAACAGAACCTTTATCTGTACCTCCAAGAAAGAGGATGCAGGTAATATCAACAACTGGATGGATCCCAAGGAGTGCTACGCAACCCTCTCCAAACTTTACGAGGGTAGTTATAGCGGAAAGCCTATGTACGTTATCCCTTATTCCATGTCTGTTGTAGGCTCTGATTTTGCAAAGTATGGTATAGAACTTACCGACTCTATCTACGTCGTACTTAATATGCTTATTATGACTCGTGTAGGTCTTGATGTTCTTGAGGCTCTTGGTGATAGTGCCGACTTCATTAAGGGACTTCACGCAAAGGCAGAACTCTCTGAAGAGAAGAGATACATCTGTCATTTCCCCGAGGACAACACAATCTGGTCGGTTAACTCCGGTTACGGTGGAAACGTTCTTCTTGGTAAAAAGTGCTTCGCTCTCCGTATTGCTTCCTACCTTGGTAGAAAAGAGGGCTGGATGGCAGAGCATATGCTTATCCTCGGTGTAGAATATCCCGACGGAGAGGTTAAGTACATATCTGCAGCATTCCCCTCCGCTTGCGGTAAGACCAACCTTGCGCTGCTTATTCCTCCTGAAATTTACAAGGAGAAGGGCTACAAGGTATGGTGCGTAGGCGATGATATTGCTTGGCTTCGTGTCGGCAAGGACGGCAGACTCTGGGCAGTAAACCCCGAGAACGGCTTCTTCGGTGTTGCTCCCGGCACAAACGAGAAGTCCAACCCCAACGCTCTTTACACCTCTATGCGTGACTGCATCTTCACTAACGTATGTCACAACCTTGACGACAACACCGTATGGTGGGAAGGTCTTAACGATAATCCTCCTACAAATGCTCTTAACTGGAAGGGCGAGCCTTGGGATTACAGAACCTATGACAAGAAGGATAAGGTTAACACCTCCGGAGCGCATCCCAACTCCAGATTTACTGCTATGGCAGTTAACTGCCCCTGCATTTCTGAAAAGTTCAACGATCCCGCAGGCGTTCCTATCTCTGCAATAGTATTCGGAGGCAGACGTGCAAAGACTGCTCCCCTCGTATATCAGTCCACTTCCTGGCAGCACGGTACATTTGTCGGCTCTATAATGGCGTCTGAAACTACCGCAGCAGCAGCAGGTGCTGTTGGTGTAGTTCGTCGTGATCCTATGGCAATGCGTCCCTTCGTTGGCTATGATATGGGCGACTATTGGGCACACTGGCTTGGTATGGGCAAGAAGATTGCTAACGCTCCCAAGATCTTCCACGTTAACTGGTTCCGCACCGACGATGAGGGACACTTCATCTGGCCCGGTTTCGGTGACAATATGCGTGTTCTTATGTGGATTCTTGCTCGTTGCGAGGGCAAGGTTGATGCGGTAGAAACTCCTATCGGTTATGTTCCTAATCCTGATGACATTAACATTGAGGGACTTGACATCTCCCGTGACACTCTTGTAGAACTTCTCTCGGTTGACAAGGAACTTTGGCTTGAGGACTGCAAGGGTATCCGTGAGTTCTACGCTCAGGTAGGCGAGAGAGTTCCTGCAGAACTTTATGCCGAGCTTGAGGCACTTGAAGCAAGACTCGCAAAATAAATTATAAAGGAATGGAATAATGAAGAAGTTAATTTGTCTTTTGCTTATACTCATCATGGCGCTTTCCTTCGTTGCCTGTGGCGGAAACGAAACACCCGACGGTCCTGATGACGACCTTCCACAGGAGGAAATTTATCCCGGTCTTGGTGGCGAAGGCATAGAAACACCCATAATTCCTGTTTCGTAATATAAAAAAAGACCTGCCTTTTGGCAGGCCTTTTTTGTGCCTAAAGCAATTATTAGCACGATTATGACATATCTATCGTATTATTTTAGAGATTAAAAATGAAAAAAGAAAATGAATAAGTAATAATAAAAGCAAAAATACCCTGCAAAAGTTTTATAAATATGTATGGGGTATATTTCAGGTTGCAGTTGCTTAATAGAGCCATAGATTGCATAAGAACGGATATGCCGCCAAAAGCGAGAGTAAAGGCAGAAAGCGATAAAGATAGTGAAAAGGGCATACTTGCCGATGAGAAAAACTTCACACCTCGCGTCACTTCTAAGAACAATGCAACGAGGGGCATAAATACGTCAGGAAGCAATATTTCAAGCACACCGCCTATAGCCGAGAACACCATAATAAATGAGGCAATACTAATAAATGCAAGACCGCTCTTTTTCACAGATGCTATAAAACTGTAATTCTGCCGAGTTATAAAACCTGTATTTTGTTTTTTG
This sequence comes from Eubacteriales bacterium, assembly GCA_045605175.1. Classification (GTDB taxonomy): domain Bacteria; phylum Bacillota; class Clostridia; order Oscillospirales; family CAG-272; genus UBA1740. The sequence goes on from JAZUPL010000091.1 coordinate 45,066, forward strand.
CTTATTTTCTTTCGTAAAATTATACCTGTAATGATAGCAGATAATTGCACCGCCGAGGCAAGCATAATTCCCACTCTTAAATCCTTATACATTCCGAGCCCAACTCCACCCATTATAAAGGAAAGAGAGGGGTTGTTAGCAATAGGAATTAATCTCTCTGCTCGTTCTTTGTCTATTGATCCTCGTAGGTATAAATCTCCCACTCCCATAGCACCGATAGGAAAACCGCATATACTTCCTGTTAAATAGCATCCAACTGCCTCGTCCGGCATTCCAAACAAAACCCCGAAAATCCTTCCGAAAAAACCACTATCCGAGTAGGAAACAAGGCTTGTATATAGGTCTGAAATTATCATAAACGGCAAACCGGTCGGTAGCACACAATTGACTGTAAGCCACAACCCCTCTATAACAAACTCAGAAAGTTTGTCGGATAGAAAAACTGCATAAAGTATTAAACACACTGTTGAAAGAGGTAGTAGCAACCCTTTAATTCTTGTCTTCATTTTTTCTCTTTTCTTTCGTTTTATCACTTAACCTATATGCCCCCGTAAGTATTAAAATACCGATTTTACTTTTATAAAATTATCCTTGGTCTTAACCTGTTCTTTTTTTCATACAATTGAAAAGAAAAGCGAGGATAATGCTATGGCAAACAAAAAGAAGAAAATTCCTTTAGGTGCTATAATAGGGCTTGGTAATTTGGTTGATATTGAATTAAAGAAGAATTCCCGTGGGGCAGTTCTGTTGCTATCGGGTGTGGTTAGTATTGCCGAATACAGCGCCGAGAGGGTAGAAGTTTTAACCCATTCGGGCAGAATAAATCTCCTTGGCGAAGGCCTTACACTTTCGGCAATGGAGGATAGGTCGGTAGAGGTTTATGGAAGGATAGACAGTTTGGAGTTGGGATATGGTCGCAAACATAGGGGTTAGGGAAAAAATATTCGGTTATTATTTAATTACAATTGATACTGAGCATCTGAAAGACGCGGCATCTTTATTAATAAAACTCGGGCTTTCTGCCTCTCTTTCTTCCAAGGGGATATTGAATATAGGTATTAAAGATGCCACCCGCTTTATTGCAGTCGCGCCGAAGGAGTGGATAATACGTGTTTCTGCGCCTCTTGGACTTTTTGGCGTTTTGCTCTCTTATCGTAAGAGCGTCGGTGCTATTGTGGGTTGCTTTATTGCACTCTTGCTATATATTTTCCTTGGCTCTTTGGTCTGGGATGTGCGAATTGAGGGAAATACATATGTGTCGGATGCTCGGATAGTTGATGCACTTGAGGAGGTCGGCTTTGGACTTGGAAGCGTTTTTTCCTTTGTGGATATTGACAAAACCGAAACCGAACTTTTATCCGTAGTTGATGATATTTCTTGGGTGAGTATAAATCGCAAGGGAACTGTTGCGTATGTCGTAGTAAAAGAAAAGGCACAAACCGAAGAAATTCCAAAGGATGAGAATATTCTATATTCGGATATAATAGCAAAGAGCGACGGTGTGGTGTCGAGTATAACCGTAAAAAGCGGCACACCTCTAATTAAAGTAGGAGACACGGTAAAGGCAGGCGAAACTCTTATCGGTGGATATGTTGAGATAGACGGCAAGGTGTTTCCCACACGGGCAGAAGGCGAGGTCTTGGCAGAGAGCTGGGGTGAAATATCGGTTTTCGTTGCGAAAAAGGAAGAAAGCAAAAGCACCTTTATCGGAGAGTATTGTGGATTAAAAATTAAAATTTTCAGTATTTATATAAATCTTTTAAAAAATAGTGGAAAAACCGAAAAGGATTGTGATATAATAGAGGATGAAGAAGTATGTATGCTCTTCGGTAGGTATAGGTTGCCACTTTCTTTTACAAGGGTATATACCGTAGGTGCAGAAATTCGCCAAGTCGAATATAGCGAGAGCGAAATTGTGGAGATTGCCTCGGAAAGGATGAAGAGAGCGATGTCCTCCTATCTTGCAAGTGGCGAGATAGTCAAACTTCGTTCCCGGGGCGATTTTTCTGACGGAGGTTATAGACTTACCAATTATCTCGTCTTTATAGACGGTATAGGCGAAGAGAAAATTATAGTTAAGGATACAGAGGAGAAAAACAGTGACTGAAAGGATTGTAATGACCCGTTCAAATGAGGCTACTGCGGCGTTGTTTGGCAGTTTTGATGCCAATATTCGTATGCTTGAGCGAGCGTTTGATGTAAGAGTGTCCAACAGAAACCTTGATTCTGACAGTGGCGATGCCATAGTAGTCAGTGGTGAAGCAGATATGGTTGACAGGGCTGTAAAGGCGCTTGAATATATGAAGTTAATGGTCGGAAACGGCGAAATTTTGAGCGAGCAGACGGTCGAATATGTAATAGGTCTTGTTCGTGACGGTCTTGTTGACTCGGGCGAGAGTTTTTCCTCTGACGTTATTTGTATAACGAATAAGGGTAAACCGATAAAGGCGAAAACAATAGGTCAGAAAAAATACGTTAGCCTTATAAAGGAAAACACGGTTGTCCTCGGTCTTGGCCCTGCCGGAACGGGTAAAACCTTTCTTGCCGTGGCTATGGCGGTTGAGGCACTCCGTGACAAGGCGGTAAACCGTATTATCCTGACTCGTCCCGCAGTTGAGGCGGGAGAGCGACTTGGTTTTTTGCCGGGGGATTTGCAGAGCAAGATAGATCCATATCTTCGTCCGCTATACGATGCACTTTACGAGATGCTCGGGGCAGAGAACTTCGGCAGATATATGGAGCGAGGGACTATCGAAATAGCACCGCTTGCATATATGCGAGGGCGTACGCTTGATGACTCGTTTATCATACTTGACGAGGCACAAAACACCACCCCCGAGCAGATGAAGATGTTCTTGACCCGTCTTGGTTACAATTCAAAGGCGGTTGTTACGGGTGACCTCTCACAAACCGACCTTCCGGGAGGGGTAAAAAGCGGACTTGCCATTGCTTCCTCGATACTGAAAAATATTGACGGAATCGGCATATTCGAGTTCAGCGAGAGGGATGTTGTCCGTCACCACCTCGTTCGTAAAATAATATCCGCTTATGACAACTACGAGCGCCAGGAAATTCAAAAAAGACATAAGTAAAAAGACATAGAGAAAGAGAAAAAGATGAAAGACTTGTTTATTTCCTTTGCTAAAACAAACGCAAATATAGAAACCGATTATAACATCAAAAGTGTCATTCGCTCGGCAATAGCGGCAACCCTCTCTCAACAGGGCTTTCCATATGATGCAGATGTTTCCGTCACCCTCTGTGACAACGAGCATATTCACGCCTTAAATCTTAAATACAGGGGAGTGGACAGGCATACTGACGTGCTTTCCTTCCCGCTTTACGACGGTGAATTTCCCGAGGAAGAGTGTGGCCTTGGTGCATCTCTTGGCGATATAGTCATCTCGCTTGAAAGAGCAGAGGAGCAGGCAAAAGAGGTGGGTAATTCCTTTCTTCGTGAGGTTGCATTTTTGACCGTACATTCCACTCTTCACCTGCTCGGCTTTGATCACGAACTTGGTGAGGAGTACGAAAAGGCACAGTGCGACGCACAAAAAGAAATTATGGAAATGCTTGATATTGACTAATGGAGTAAAAGGATATGAAAACAGCGTTTATTGCTATCGTCGGACGTCCCAATGTGGGAAAATCCACCCTTCTTAACGCAATAGTCGGCGAGAAGGTTGCTATCGTTTCTAAGAAGCCCCAAACTACCAGAAATCGTATAACTGGTATATATACCGAGGGCGAAAATCAGTTCGTTTTCCTCGACACCCCCGGCTTACATAAGCCCAGAACTCGTCTTGGCGACTTTATGGTAAAAACCACCTCGGAAACACTCGGTGGCGTGGACTACGCCATTTTGGTAGTAGAGGCAAGAGAGGCGGTCGGTGATATTGAGGCCGAGATTATAAAGCGCTTTAAGCAGGACGGTATGCGTGCTATACTCGTTATTAACAAGATAGATTTGGTTCGTGCTGCAAACGTGGCAAAAACCATTCAAGCATATGCCGAGGCCTTCGATTTTGATGCGGTTGTCCCTATGAATGCCAAGGACGGCAAGGGGCTTGATATTCTTCTTGATGAGTGTAAGCAATATTTAAGCGAGGGCGATTGGCTCTTTGACGAGGATATGATACCCGACCAGCCCGAGCGACAGATAGCCGCCGAGATTATTCGTGAAAAACTTTTGCGTTCGCTTGACGAGGAGATACCCCACGGCATAGCCGTAACCATAGAGGAGTGGACGGAAAAGCCTGGTGTGGTTTCTATCCGTGCAGAGATATACTGTGAAAAGCAGTCCCACAAGGGAATAATTATAGGCAAACGAGGCGCGCTTATAAAGCAGATAGGCACTCGTGCAAGGCAGGATATCGAGGCAATGCTCGACACCCGTGTTTTCCTCGACCTTTATGTAAGAGTAAAGGAAAATTGGAGAGAGAGCAGTTTTAATATCACCGACTTTGGTTACAGAGAAGAGAACTGATGAACACCGAGGTAAAGGGGCTTGTTCTACGCACCGTAGATATTAAGGAGAGCGATAGACTTATAACCATTTATACCGAAGAGAGGGGAATAGTAACCGCCCTCGCCAGAGGTGCCAGAGGATTAAAGAGCAGAAAAATGTCTGCTACTATGCAATATTGCTATTCTTCCTTCATCCTTGATGAAAGAGGGGATAAATTTTCGATTAAAGAGGCCTCTCTAATAGAGAGTTTTTACTCTATTCGTCGAACGATACAGGGGCTTGCCCTTGCGGGTTATATAGTCGAAGTTTTGTACGAATGTGGAACCACCGAGCCTGATAATGAACTTTTGCGTCTTGCTCTTAATTCGCTTTATGCGATAACCACCGAGCGTTATACTGCCGCTAAAATCAAGGCGGCGTTTGAAATAAGATGTGCCTCCTTGCTTGGCTTTATGCCCGACGTACACTCTTGTGTAGAGTGTGGCAGAGAGGATGGCGACTTTATTTTTGACATAATGGCAGGCTCTGTGCAGTGCTACGCCTGTCACCAAAAGGCAGAGGGGGAGCATAGAGTTTTGCACCAAGAACACGAGGCAAGCGTAATAACAATACTTTCCGAGGGGGCAAAAACCGCACTTCTGTATTGTATTTTCGCCCCGCTTTCTAAACTGCTCGCATTTAATATTGGTGATGAGGATATGCATCTGTTTTCAAAAGCCACAGAGTCCTATCTACTCAACCACCTTGAGCGTGGATTTAACTCTTTGGAATTTTATAATGAGGTAAAACGTTGATGACCTTTACAGGTAAAACACTAAAAACGCTTGAATATGACAAAATAATAGATATGCTTGTCGCCTGTGCCTCTACCGAGGGGGCAAAGGGGCAGGCACGCTCGCTTATGCCCACAGACGATATCGACACCGTAATAACGAGGCAAAACAGGACGGACGATGCAAAACGCCTGATAAACGCAAAGGGCTACCCGTCATTTACAGCGCCCGAGAGTGTTGTCGGCTCGGCAGACAGGGCGTATAAGGGCGCTATTCTTTCCCCTCGCGAGCTGCTTGACATAGCGGCGCTTTTGCGTTCTGCCAAGGCGGTAGGCGATTATATCGAAGAGGACAAGCCCTTTGACACCTGCCTTGATTCTATTTTTGCCCGTATGCTGCCAAACAAACCTCTTGAGAGCAGAATAAGTCGCGCGATAATCTCGGAGGACTTGATAGCAGACGAGGCAAGCCCGGAACTTGCCGATATAAGGCGTAAAATAAGAGCGACAAACAACAGAATAAAGGATACGCTCCAAAGTTATATAGGCGGCGCGAGGATTAAATATCTTCAGGACAATCTTGTGACTATGCGAAACGGCAGATATGTCGTACCTGTAAAAGCAGAATATCGCAACGAGATGAAAGGACTTGTCCACGATACCTCCTCTTCAGGTGCTACGCTTTTCATAGAGCCTATTGCCGTAGTCGAAGCGAACAATGAGTTA
>JAZUPL010000092.1:0-19651 GCA_045605175.1 Eubacteriales bacterium
GACCCGCCCTACCCCATCTTCGGTCTTCCGAGAATTATCACCTGTGAAGAGAACCTTGACAGATTCCTCTCAATAATTGACAGCCCCGCAAACAGTCTTTGCCTTTGCACAGGCTCACTCGGTTGTGCAGCAAGCAACGATATAGTCAAGATGATTGAAAAGTATGCGGCTATGGATAGAATTGCCTTTATGCACATCAGAAACGTTAAGATTATGGAGGACGGCTCCTTTGAAGAGAGGGCGCACCTTTCCTCCTGCGGCTCGCTTGACGTGTACGAAATCGTTAAGGCTCTGGTTAAAAACGGCTACGACGGCTACGTTCGTCCCGACCACGGCAGAATGATTTGGGGCGAGAGCGGCAAGCCCGGATACGGTCTATATGACCGCGCACTCGGTGCAACCTATATAAACGGTCTGTTCGAGGCACTTGAAAAGGAATATAGTAAATAATTATTTACAAACCCCTGCAAAAATCCCCTGTGTGAACACGGCACACAGGGGATTTTCTTTGATAAATTTAACACGGGTGGGGTTTTCCTATTATTTCAGGTTAAAATCACTCGGTACAAACGTCCTTGTGCGTAGCGCTTTTTAGCAAACGAAATTTGCTATTCCCCTCTCGCATTTATTCGGGTTTTATAAAACGTTTTTCTTAATATACGGGGATATGTGTCGGTTTTGTAGAAATTATCACATTTTGAACTTTATTTTATCCTTGCCAAGCACACGTAGAAGAAAGGCATCAAATTCCGCTTCCTCTACCTGCTCGCATACACCCTTTCTGTCAACGAGGTATGCGGTTATCGAGGATATGTATAGAATGTAGGACTTTTTGGTTTTTATCACACGCATAATGGTAGGGTATGCAACAGTACCACTCGTGTTTGAGCCTCTGCACACCGAGGTATAACTAATGCTTTCCTCGGTAAAGGTCATGATTTCCTCCTGATCGTAGAAGTAACTTTTCTTTATCGAAAAGCGAGGAAAGACAAATATCAAAAACAGATACGCAACTACAAATACTATCGCTGCAACAAAGCATATAACACTCCCCTCGTCTTGCGTTCCTAAGTAAAGATTAGCAAAGAATACAAATGAAGAAAAAGTAACTATAATCGCCATACAAATCCAAAGAAGCTTTGCCGACAGGTGATGCCATATCTGAAAATCAATAATTCTTTCGTAGTCATACTTCGTTGTTACTGTGATATTCATATTCTATCCTTTCTGTTTTGTGTTTTTATGTTTATTTTGAACCTTGGGGCTCGTTTTTCTTTTTCTCTCTGTGGAAGAGTTTTGCTATCCAGGTTCTGTCCACCTTAATAGCACTCTTGGGGCAAAACTCCTGACAACAGAAGCATCGAATACATTTTGACCTATCTATTATTGCTTTACCCTTTTCTATAATGATAGCACTCGCAGGGCAGATATCTCGACACACTCCGCATCCGACGCAAATTTTGTCCTTTACCACGGGCTTTGTACGAAGCATGCTTCCAGCGATTTTTCCAAAGAGGCGTTTTATCGGATTTTTGCCATCGCCCGAAAACTGCAAGGAATGGGGTGCGACTACTCGCTCAAAGTCAGAGAGAATAAATGCGGAATGGTCGGAAAAAGTAGGGACATCGGCTATCTTTTCGTACACAAGTCCTCGCTCCCTTGCGGCAACAAGGGTGGGGATTTCTTCAGGAGAAAATCCGAGAATGCCCGCGGCTATCATATCAAGATTATGGGGAGAGCGGGAGGCAAGAAGACAACCTATCCTTCTCGGTGTGCCTGCGGTCGGGCCGTTGCCCTCCATACCCACGACTCCGTCGCAAATAGAGAGGGCGGGGGTGAAGAATTCGTTGAGATCTACTATCATATTTGCAAAGTCGGAGTGATTTGGGAAGCGGTAGTGATACTCAGGCTTTATAATACCCGGAATTGTGCCAAACATATTCTTTGCCGCACAGGACATATTCATCATTCCGTGGCTTTTAAGTTTACAGAAATTGATTATCAGGTCTGCCTTATCGAGGTAGGCGGTGTAAGAGAAGGTTTTTAAGACCTTTGCCCCCTCAAAGGTTGCAACAGACTCGGAAAAATCATCATTAAGGGCTGCCCCGTGTTTGGTTAACGAGGTCATTCCGCTTACCCTATAAACCCGTCCGACGAAGGCGGCATTGTATAGTCCCCCAGGGCTGTCACCAAGCGTCACCTTTGCCCCTCGCTCGCTTAGCATATCGCAAAGTGCCGCAAGTAAAACGGGGTGGGTGGTTGCAGACTCCTCGGGTTTCATGGCACTTACGAGGTTTGCCTTAATAACCACGTGCATTCCCTCTTTTACAAAGTCAAGGCCGCCAAGAGGCAAAAGCAGGCTTTCAAGTGCCTCGCGAGCCTTTATTTCATCATACTCGGCAAGAGGGACTATTGATACGGGGTCGTCTTTTGTATAAAAACTCATCTTGAAATATGTAAAGGTTTCTTTACCTTTCTCCTATTAAGTGCTTATATGTGTTTGATTTTGGGCTAACATAGTTAAGCCTTTGTTTTTTATTTTTCACCCTTGAGGCGGCGTTCTTCCTCTTCTCTTTGGCGGCAGATGTCTGCCCATTTCGGCACTTTATCCACCAATTCAGAAAGAGAGGAAAGAGCCTTTGGAATATCTATCTTCTGCGGACATATAAAGGAGCACGCGCCACAGGATATGCAGGCAGAGGGCTTTTTGTCCTCGGGGAGGAATTCTATTCTTCTTGCCACGCTCATAGCAGGAGTAAACCTTATCTCGTTGTATGTGCTTAACATCATAGGAATGTCAAGGCCCATAGGACATCCGTCAACGCAGTATTTACACCCTGTGCAAGGGACTGTATCTACCAAGGAGTAGGTTATCTCCTCCAAAACACTTTTCTCGTATATAGAAAGAGGCTCTTCTCTCTCGAATGTGGCGAGGTTATCCTCCACCTGATACATATTAGACATTCCAGACAGAATTACCGTTACACCGGGGATATCCATAAGAAAACGGAAGGCGAAGGATGCGGCACTTCTGCCACTTGACAGAGAGGCGAGTTTTTCTCTCTGTGCCTCTTCGAGGTTTGCAAGTTTGCCACCTCTTACCGGCTCCATAACCCAGATAGGGATATTATATGCGTTAAGAAGCGCACACTTCTCCCGTGCTTTTTGCAAAGTCCAGTCGAGGTAGTTAAGTTGTATCTGGCAAAACTCCATATGCTCGCCGTACTCTTCGAGAAATTTCTGCAAGCAGGGGAGCATAGCGTGGGAGGAAAAGCCAAGATGCTTTATTCTTCCCTTTTTCTTTTGCTCAAGAAAATAGTCTATAATTCCAAAGCGCTGGTCGGTGTAGGTTTCTACCGATTTTTCATTCACATCGTGAAGAAGATAGAAGTCGAAATAGTCAACACCACACTTTTTAAGTTGGTCCTCAAAGACCTCTGCGGGGTTGTATTCGCTGCGCAACTGGTGGCCGGGATACTTATCTGCAAGATAGTAACTTTCACGCGGATATTTTGACAAAATCTCGCCAAGGACTATCTCACTCTTTCCACCGTGATAGGGGTATGCCGTGTCAAAATAATTCACTCCCCGTGACATAGCAAGGTCAATCATTTTTTCGGCAAGGTCATAATCAATAACCGTTTCTTCCCCCTCTTTTTTGGTCGGCAAACGCATAGCACCAAAGCCCAAGAGGGGCATTCTTTTTCCCTTAAATTCTCTGTAAATCATAATATTTCTCTCTACTTATTTGAGTTTTTGTTGGTTTTAAGCAAGCCTTGTAAGACCTATTTGCTTATAAAAGCAGGTTGGCGGTAGCACGGTTAGTGGCGATAGGAATATCATAGACCACTGCAATTCTAAGAAGTGCCTTTACATCAGGGTCGTGAGGTTGGCTCGACAGGGGGTCCCAGAAGAATATAATCTTATCTATTCCACCCTCGGCAGCCAAAGCGCCTATTTGCAAATCTCCACCAAGAGGGCCGGAGAGGTATCCTGTAACGGTAAGCCCCGTCGCTTCCTGTATAAGCCTTGCCGTCGTGCCGGTGCCACAGAGGTGATATTCGGACAGTTTTTCCTTGTTTTTGAGTGCCCAGGCAACTATATCGTGCTTTTTGTTATCGTGTGCGATAAGTGCTATTGTTTTCTGTCTTTTCTTCATACTATCTCCTTATAAATATAACTTGTTTGTTTTACTAAGTGTTCACGCCTTTATTTTAACAAAGCAGAGGTGAAAAGTCAAGCGAATGGGAAATTTATTCCTTCGGTGTTGACAAGCCCTCTCGTTTAGGTTAGAATATAGGTATCAAAGCAAAATTTACGGAGTGTTTATGAGTATAAGTATAGATAAAGCAAAGTTTATTTCGGATATGAATGCCTGCTTTGGTGCAAACGGACTTGGCAGAATGTTAAGCCTCGATATTTGCGAAAAGTTCTACGCCCTCACCATAAGAATGCTTGAAGAAAACGAGAAATACAACCTGACCGCTATCACCGAGCCGTCAAAAATAATACTTAACCATTACCTCGACTGTGCCACCCTTGCAGCAAGGCTCCCAAAGGGGGCAAGGGTTTTGGATATCGGTTGCGGCGCAGGGTTTCCTACCCTGCCTATGGCTTTGCTTCGCCCCGACCTCCAAATTGTCGCGATAGACTCCACGGCAAAGAGGATAGCCTACGTTGCCGACACCGCAGTGATGCTCGGAATTGCAAACGTTACGGCTCTTTGTATGCGTGCCGAGGACGGCGGTAAAAATCCCGAACTGCGTGAGAAGTTTGACGTAGTTACGGCAAGAGCGGTGGCGGAGATGCGAATACTGTGCGAGTTGTGTATGCCCTTTGTCAAGGTTGGCGGACAGTTTATCGCTATGAAGGGGAAAAATGCCGAGTATGAACTTACAGCAGCGAAAAAGGCTATCGCCACACTGGGGGGCAGAAACACCAAGGTGGAAATGCTGACTCTGCGCTACGGCGGAGAGGAGTTGTCACACCCTCTTATTCTTATTGATAAAAAGGAAAAATGCCCTGCGATCTACCCACGCCCCTATGCCCAAATTTCAAAGAAACCTCTTTAATACCAAACAATTTTTTCCCGAGCGCCAAAAAAGGCGCTCGATTTTTCTTTTTCGGGCGCACCCAGTTTAATTCTTGTTTTAAGCAAGGAACACCCTGATTTTTATTAACATATCGCATAAGTCGGCAATGCGACCTATTTCCCTATTATTTTAACACGGGGAGGGGGTATAATTAAGAAAAAAGGAGGGGTAAAAATGACAAATAATTCTTTGGATATGTTTGATGAGGCAAGGGCTATGGTTGCGACACTAAAACTGTGCGAAATCACCCAAGAGGAATTGGCAAAGAGGCTCGGCGTCAGTCAATCCTACGTGGCTAACAAACTTCGTCTATTAAAATTTAGCGATGAGGAAATAGCCTTAATACGAGAAAACCACCTGTCCGAACGGCACGCAAGGGCGGTACTACGGTTGGAGGACAAGGAAAGCCGTCTTGAAGCCTTAAAAAAGGTGGTGGATATGAAACTGAACGTCAGGGAGTGCGAGGCTATTGTGGAAATGCTCCGTGATGAGGATATGCCAAGACGTATAAAAGAGATGTCCCCCTCTTTGCGTATTGAAAGTTTCAGGGACACGCTGAAAGAGAGCCTCTTAACTCTAAAATCTCTTGGAATAGGTGTGAGTGATTACACCGAGTATTTCGGCAAAAAAATGTACATAACCCTGGCAATAGACATACCCGTGTGAAATTTTGTACCATTTTCCGACCTACAACATTACGGTGTAACTGCAAAAATACCTTATTGAGTTCTATTTTCTTCAACCTTTTTCTTTTGCTCTGTTTACAAATTTTTTCTTATCCTCTTTTTCTTTTAACAAAAAACGAACGGTAATATTTCAACCGTTCGTTTTCGCTTTTTATTCAAGTATTATCTTTGTTACACCAAGGCCGCCGTTGCCCACCGCCTTTATTAGCGTTACAACCAAGTCACTCTCGGTGGCGGGAAGTTTGATGTCAAGATTTATTGTATAGGAGTCGGTGGAATACGCCTTCATATGTATTTTGAGATTAGCCTTGCCCTCGGCTATTAGAGTCGCTTCTACAATCTCTTTAATACGCTTGATAATGTTCATGTCGATATTGCGACGGAACAATATCTTTGCGTGGCGAGCAACCGTTTCTATCTCGGGGACTTGTGGACGGGCGTTTCTCGCCCTCGCCTCTTCCTCGACTCTTCGGCGCTCCTCTTCCATTCGGCGTTCTTCCTCGCGACGGATTGCCTCCTCTCTTGCAAGTCGCTCTGCTTCGGCACGAAGAATTTCCGCACGGGCCTGTTCCTCTCTCGCCCTGCGCTCTTCTTCTATCCTGCGTTGCTCCTCCAAGGCAACTCTTGCCGCCTCGGCAACACGGATACGTTCCTCCTCTTCCTCGCGCGCTCTCGCCTCGCGAAGAAGTCTTTCTCGTTCCTCTTTTTCCTTTCTTGCTCTTTCCTCGGCAAGTCTTTGCTGTTCGAGGAGTCTTTGCTGTTCGAGAATCTTCGCCTCTCTTTCCTCCCTCTCTCGCTTTTCACGAAGGAGCATTTCGTATCCTGCACGGAGCCTTTCGCTCTCCTCACGAAGGAGTCGGGCCTCTTCCTCCGCCTTTGCTCTGGCGTTGGCCTCGATTTCAAGGCGAATTCTTACCTCTTCTCTGATTCTCCTCTCCTCTTCCGCTCGCTCTTCTGCCAGACGAATCTCCTCATCAAGAAGTCTTCTGTATTCTTCTTTGTTGGGGGAGGTGAGAACTACACCGCCAAAACCGTCATCCGAGGGACTAAAGGTGGGATATTCGTCATCGGGAATAATGCTCTCAATAGGAGTAAGAGTAGGTATTCTTTCGGAATATGTTGTGACAGGCACCTGTTCGTAAGACTGTTCCTGTGGCTCTTCTGCGTCGAGGATTATTCCCTCCGGGATTGTATCTTCCTCGGCGAATGGATAGTCTTCCACTTCCTCTGTGAAAGCTTCTTCGGTAACTTCCTCTTTGTTAAAGGCGTCACTCTCCACTGTGCCTATTTCAAGGGATATTTCCTCACCCTCGTCAAATTCGATGCCCTGAAGCATATCGAAGTTAGGCTTTTTGTCCGCCTCATCTCCAAGAGCACGGCGTATCATCTGGTCGAGTTCGCTCTCAAATTCGTCGTCCTGCTCTGCGGTGGGAACGTCCACCCTAACCTCGGTATTTGGCATAATTGAGCGCAGTTTTTCGGAAAGTTCATCAGCGTGGGAAGCCAACTCAAAATCGGTAGCAACACGAATAAGGTCACCGTTTTTGATAGCACGCTTGATAAGACTGCGCCACTCGGTGGCAGTCCTCTTGCCCATTGCAGACTGATATTTGTCCACGTTGGAGCGACAGAGGAAACGGTATTCCTTTTCTCTTATCTTCTGGGCAACTCCCTCGCCTATCTCAAAGAGAATGCTGCCCTGTGTGGGGATGTCCGACACGGTGTACCCCTCGTCGCTATCAAGCCTTGTCCACTTCACCCAGAAGTCCCTCGCCTGACAGCCCTTGTCGGTAAGGAGAAGTCGGCGGTAGGTCACATTGTCAGAGGTATGCTCCATAAAGGTGTCTGGTGCGAAGCAAAGACGCAGTTCAAGAGAGCAGTTTTCAAAGCCCTCGACACCCATAGCCTTTTGTATGGCGAGGGTTATCTGTCTTGCCATCTCGTCAACGAAGGTCTGCGAATATCTGCCCACCAAGGCGACAGGCTCGACCGAAGAATCGACAACGAGTTTTATTCCACCCTTGTTATAGGTTAAAGCGCGAGGCTCGACCAACCGAGAAAAGTTCTCGGGCACTATATCAACAAGGAGAAACTCCAGAGGCTCGTCCCCAATATACGCATAAGGAACAGCGTCTTTGAAATTCTTTTTATTCTCTATGCTCCATTTTATCCACCTGCGATGTGTGCCCGACGAGGTGCTGACGGTAAGCGGATAGTAGCACATTCCGTCCTCTACAAGCCCATCAGCAAGAAAATCCTCATACATAAGTATGCTAATAATACTGTCGCCGTATATAGCCTCAAGTTTTGGCATAAGAACGGTGTTAATCGAGCCTACGAATGTCTCGGATACCACACTCTCAAGAATACGGTTGTGGGAATATTCAAATATCATATAAGCCCCTCCCTTTTCAAATGGATTAAAAAAATTACACTTTTACAAATACTATTTTAACATATATTTTTATTAATTGCAATAATTATTTTCTTTTTACCTTGGATTTAGCCGCTTATTCCCTCACTTTTCCCCATCTTGTGCCCCGTGTGAAAAATATTAAATAATGTATGTCAATTTATGCAATTCGAATGTCAATATTTGCAATTGTACGAGGGGTGAAAGTATAGTACAATATACTCGGTAAATAAATTACATATAGGAGATACTATAATGCAAGACATGATTAAAGAACTTTATTCCATTGGCCTTATCCCCGTTATTAAAATTGAAAATCCCGATGATGCAGTTCCCCTTGCAAAGGCGCTTATCGACGGCGGTCTGCCCGCAGCAGAGATAACCTTCCGTACCAAGTGCGCAGCAGAGGCTATCAAGAATATTACCGAGGCTTTTCCAGAGATGCTCGTAGGTGCTGGCACGGTTCTTACCACCGAGCAGGTTGATGCCGCTATTGCAGCAGGCTCGAAGTTCCTCGTTTCCCCCGGACTTAACCCCAAGGTTACCTCCTACTGTCTGTCCAAGGGCGTTCCTATGCTCCCCGGTTGCTCCAACCCCTCTGACGTCGAGGCGGCTCTCGAACTCGGACTTACCACTGTTAAGTTCTTCCCCGCAGAGGCGGCCGGCGGTCTTAAAATGCTTAAGGCTATGGCTGCTCCCTACGGTCAACTCACCTTTATGCCCACAGGTGGCATCAACGCAGACAACCTGCTCGACTACCTTAAGTTCAACAAGATAATTGCCTGTGGCGGTTCGTTTATGGTTAAGGACGAACTTATCAAGGAGAAGAAGTGGGACGAGATTACCGCCCTTACAAGAAATGCGGTAAAGGCTATGCTCGGTCTTGAGTTTACCCACATCGGTATCAACAACGACAGCAAAGAAGAGGCAGAAAAGGGTGCAAAACTCTTCTCGCTTATGTTTGGTATGCCCCTTCGCACCACCAGCAAGTCCATCTTTGCCTCCGAGGAGTTTGAGTTTATGTGCCAGCGCGGTCCCGGCAAGTGCGGCCATATCGGTATCAAATCTCACTTCGTTGACAGAGCAATTGCATACTTCGAAAGACTCGGCTTTGAGTTTGACAAGGAAAGCATCACCTATGACGAGAAGACCGGCAAGCCCAAGTTTGTTTACTTCAAGGACGAGATTTGCGGATTTGCTATCCATATCGTACAGAAATAATATTTAGCCTTATACGGTGAGAGATGCCCCTGTGGTATCTCTCACTTTTTTTGTTCCTTGCTTTATCTTTTTGTTGTATAAAGCATCTCGCTTTCAAGGAATATATAATGCGCCCGCGCTTGACAAAGGCTCTCGCTTGATGTATAATAATTCTAATAAATTAGATTTCTAAAAAAGACTAATCCACGGGGACTTAAAGGATGAAAAACTTGTATCTTGTCACAAATGACGAGCGTCTATATCAAAAGTTCAGGCTACTTTTAAGAGATAGCCACACGGTAATAAAAATCGACCGCCCAAGCAAAGAGGGGCCGTGTTTTGTCGATTTGGAGTTCTATAAAGGTGACACGGGTGGCACTTTTACTATGAGTAGGAATAAAGAATGTGATATTTCTCTCCCCTTTGACTTCGAGAGAATAAATGAAGTGTTATCCTGCGAAAAGGGACAGAAAAAACTGCGACTATCCGCCTCGGGTCGCACCTGCACACTCGGAGAAAGAGAGATACGCCTGACCGACGCGGAATACCGTTTGCTCGCTATGCTATACAATAATGAGGGCTTCGTGGGACGCGGCGACCTTTTGCACGGGGTATGGGACGAGGACACCGACGAAGGGGTGGTAAACGTGTATATTCACTACCTCAGAACAAAACTTGAAATAGATGGCGAAAAGGTTATTCTTTCAAGTCGTAAAGAGGGCTATATGTTAAGCCCAAAATACAAATAGGAGAACTATATGCTTCATTTGATTACAAGCGGCTTCTCTACCGAGGGGCACGAGGAACTGATTAAATACATAGCAAGAGATGTATATGCAAAAAAACGCAGCATACTCATAGTGCCCGAGCAACAGACGCTTACTGCAGAAAAGGAGATGTGCAATCTGCTCCCCCCATCTGCCCCACTCTGCTTTGAGGCAACCAATTTTACAAGATTTGCCGACTCTGCCTTTCGCACTCTTGGCGGTATCGGCGGCGAATACTGCAGAAGAGCCGAGGAGATGCTTATTATGTGGCGGACTCTTATGGAGTTGTCGGAGGGGGACGAGGAGTTTTCCTTTACCACCAAACGATCTATCAATGCAGGTCTTGTAAGCAAGGCTCTTTCGGCAGTGAAAGAGATGCGCTCCAAGGGGATAACCCCCGACCTTATAGCGCTGACACTCGAAAAAGGAATAAAAAATGCCCGCCTTGAAAGAAAACTGTCCGACCTCTCGAAAATAATGAGCACCTATACAGGTCTTCTTAAAGCAAAATATAACGATATAGGCGATAGCCTTGACGCCCTAACCAGAAGACTCGAAACAGACCCGTCTTATATCTGTGGAATGAACATATACCTTGAGGGCTTCACCTCATTTACCGAGGGGCAGTATCGCCTCTTATCGGTGATGATGAAAAACTGCGAGGTTACCGTACTACTGACTCTTGATACACAGAGGAAGGATTTTCAATATAAAGAGGTGCTTGAATGCTACAACCGTCTTTATGCAATTGGAAAAGACTGCGGGGCAAAAATTAAGAACTCGCACCCCGACTCACCAAGTTCAAACAGCAACCCCCTTATAAAAAGTATGTGTTCGCTATTATGGACTACGGGTGGCGAAATTGACAATGAAACTTTACAATCGGTAGAGGAAATAGGGGGGCGTGTCAGAATTTTTGAAACCGAAAGCCCCTTTGACGAATGCGATCTTGTAGCCTCGGACATAAGAAGACGAGTTATAGAGGGGGCAAATTACTCCGACTTTGCCATTATTGCACGCTCGAGCGAGAACTACTTTGGGATAATAGACACCGCCCTTATGCGAAGCAATATACCCCACTTTGTTTCTAAAAGACGAGATATTACAAACCTTGAGGCAATTAAACTTATAAGTACCGCCTACTCTATTATCTGTTATGGCTTCAGGCGTGAGGACTTGCTTGCCTACTCAAAATGTGGGCTTTCGGGGATACGGTTTAACGAGCGTGATGCCTTTGAACTCTATGTCAAAATGTGGGATATAGACAAGGAGTCCTTTATCCTTTGTGACTGGAATATGAGTCCCAACGGGTATGGTAAAGGGCGTAAAAACAGTGGCGAGGTGCTTGCCTCGATAAATCAGACGAGAAGGACACTTGTTGAGCCTCTTATCGCTTTTTATGAAGAGGAAAAGGACTGTACCACGGTAAAAGAGCATACGGCATCGCTGATTAAATATCTAACTAATATAAAAATGGAACGCTCACTGCTCTACCGAGCCACCCAGTTAAACGAGATTGGCGAGGTGGCAGCAGCAGAGGAAAACGCCAAACTCTGGCGCACTATTTGCGACTCGGCCGAAACTCTGGTTACCGCCATCGGCGACCTTAAATGTAACACCGAGGTGTTCCGTAATCTTTTGGGAATTGTTTTTGCCGAGGCGAGTATTGGCAAAATCCCCTCCTTCCTTGACTCGGTGACGGTGGGAGATGCGGACATGATAAGATTAAGTGACAAAAAGCATATTTATCTTATCGGCGTGAATAAGGGCGAGTTTCCAATGTCTGTTTCCGACAACTCATATTTTTCCGAAAGAGAAAAGGCTACTCTTGAAAAATATAACCTCCCCTTAAGACCTGATATGCTTACAAAAAATGCACGAGAGATGTTCTCTTTCAGCCGTGCCTTTTGTTCGGCGAGCGAGAGTGTGACTCTTATGTACACGAGGCGTACTGCTTCATTCAGCCCCACAACCCCCTCGGACGTAATAGGGCGAATTCTTGAGTTAGGATGCGGGAAGATTAAGGTTGTCAGTACCGAGGATATCCCGCCTATTGACAGGGTGTATTCGACCTCTGACGCTCTTATGATGTCGGGACTTGTAAGCAACAGCGAAAGGCTTGCCCTGAAAGAGGCTCTTGAAAATTCGGGGGTAAAGACCGAAATAAGAATGTGCGAGGGCAGTTCCCAAAACAGCGAAATGCAACTTGACAAAGAGGCTCTCGACCTCTATTACAGCGAGGATATTTCGCTTTCCCAGTCAAAACTCGACCAATTTGCCCGTTGTCCCTTCGCATACTATCTAAACTACAACTTGGGTATAGAAGAGAGCAAGAGCGCAGAACTTAATTCTGCCGTGATAGGTAGTTTTATACACTCTGTCCTCGAAAACTTCTTTTCTGAACTTAAAAGCAAGGGCGGGAAAATCGAAAGTCTGTCCGAAGAAGAACGTGACACCCTTGCAGAAAAGGCGGCACAGGAGTATATCAAAAAAGCCCTCGGTGACGGATACGGTAACGCAAGGGTAAAGAATGCAATAAGACGTCTGTCCGATGCCTCCCGACCTGTTATAGATGGCTTGTGCCGAGAGTTTGAGGGATGCAAATACGAGCCTGTTTTTGTCGAACTTGCTATCGGCGAGTCAGGGGAGGGCGGCAAGTCTATAATCTACCATACCGAGGACGGCAAGAGAGTGATTATCGACGGCACGGTTGACCGTGTTGACACCTACACCGACAAGGAAAGCGGCAACGTGTACGTGAGGGTTATCGACTACAAATCGGGAGCAAAATCCTTTTCTCCGAACGATCTGGGCGAGGGCGCAAACCTACAAATGTTCTTATACCTGAAATCTATCGTCGATACCGATACGCCTGAATTTCGCGAGCGTGTGGGAGTCGAGGAAGGCAAGAGGATGATTCCCGCGGGAGTAATTTACGTCAAGACCTCGGTAAAAGACACCGTAGTGGACACCCCAGACAGAGAGGGCGCACGCGCTGCTATGCGTGACCTATCAGAGAGAATGGGAATGCTCCTTGATGACAAAACGAGCCTCGATGCAATGAACCCGCATTTTCTGCCCTTTGTCATAAGCGAGGAGAAAAAGCACATCGAAAAAAGAAAGGAGATGACCTACACACTCGAAGAATGGGAAGGCATCTCTCATAAAATTGAGGAATTTATTCTCGGACAGGTCACAAAAATGATGGAGGGCGAGATAAGCGCCAAGCCCATAAAAAGGAAGAGCGACTCAACTCACCCCTGCAACTACTGCCCTTACAAAAAAATATGTAGGAGTGCCAAAGAGTGAGAAATTGAAAGTGGAAAATTGAAAGTGGAAAGTGAATAGAAACATCGTAGGGGCGAACTGCGTTCGCCCGCGGGCGTTCACCTAACGCCCCTGTGGAAAAATATCAACCTTCACTCGCATAGTGAACCTCACTATCCGTAGGACAACTTCACTTGCATAGCGAACTTCACTGTCGAGGACAACTTCTCTATTCAAAAGGCGAAAAATAGCGCGTGTCTTTGGGACACGCGCTATTACTATTAGTTATTAAGTTTATTATGATTAGTAAATATAATCAATAGTTCTTCTAATTAGTACATTCCTATTAGTTGATGGGTTTGTTCTAATTAATACATTCCGTCCATGCCTGCGGGGGCAGGAGCAGCGGGAGCGGCGGGCTCCTTCTTGTCAAAGACGAGAACTTCGGTGGTAAGCACGGTAGATGCAATAGATGCGGCGTTCTGGAGCGCACATCTTGTAACCTTTGCAGGGTCAACAATGCCCGCATCCATCATATCGCAATAGGCTTCCTGGTAGGCGTCAAAGCCGTAGCCTATCTTGCCGGATTCGCGAATCTTGGCGATGATAACCGAGCCGTCAAGACCTGCGTTTTCTGCAATCTGCTTCATAGGTGCGGTAAGAGCCTTGGCAACTATCATAGCGCCAGTCTTCTCGTCACCCTCAAGCGTAGCAACAAGTGCCTCTACTGCCGAAATCACGTTGATAAGAGCAGTACCGCCGCCTGCGACAATGCCCTCTTCTACTGCCGCCTTGGTAGCGTTGAGAGCGTCCTCGATACGGTGTTTCTTCTCCTTCATCTCTACCTCGGTAGCCGCGCCAACCTTGATAACGGCAACACCGCCCGCAAGTTTTGCAAGACGCTCAAGGAGTTTTTCCTTGTCAAACTCGGAGGTGGTCGTCTCTATTGCCTGGCGAATCTGACCAACTCTATCCGCGATAGCCTGCTTGTCGCCTGCACCGTCAACTATAATAGTATTTTCCTTGGTAACCTTTACCTGTCTTGCTCTACCAAGTTCGGCAAGAGAAGCATCCTTGAGTTCAAGACCCAGTTCGCTGGTGATAACCTCGCCGCCTGTGAGAATTGCGATGTCACGGAGCATCTCCTTGCGTCTGTCGCCAAAGCCCGGAGCCTTAACACCAACTACGGTGAAGGTGCCACGAAGTTTGTTAAGCACGAGGGTGGTAAGCGCCTCGCCCTCGATGTCCTCGGCTACAATAAGGAGTTTCTTGCCCGACTGAACAATCTGCTCAAGCAGGGGAAGAAGATCCTGGATAGAAGAAATCTTCTTGTCGGTGATAAGAACGAGGCAATCGTCAAGAACCGCCTCCATTTTGTCTGTGTCGGTAACCATATAGGGCGAGAGGTAGCCACGGTCAAACTGCATACCCTCTACAACCTCGGAGTAGGTCTCGGCAGACTTGGACTCCTCTACGGTGATAACGCCGTCGGAGGTAACCTTATCCATAGCGTCGGCAATAAGCCTACCTATCGCATCGTCACCTGCAGAAACAGCACCAACCTTTGCAATATCCTCTGTGCCTGACACCTTTTGCGCCTGAAGAGCGAGCTCGTTTACCGCTACCTCAACCGCCTTGAATATACCTCTGCGAAGTACCATAGGATTAGCACCTGCGGTAACGTTCTTCATTCCCTCGTGGATAAGCGCCTGTGCAAGAAGGGTTGCGGTGGTCGTACCATCACCTGCTGCATCGTTGGTCTTTGTAGCAACCTCGCGGACTAGTTGAGCACCCATATTTTCCGCAGCAGAATCGAGTTCTATCTCCTTTGCGATAGTTACACCATCATTGGTGATGAGGGGCGCGCCGAATTTCTTGTCAAGGACAACGTTTCTGCCCTTGGGGCCGAGGGTAATCTTTACCGTATCGGCGAGTTTGTCAACGCCACGAAGCAACGCACTTCTGGCGTCCATGCCATAAATTATTTCCTTTGCCATAATAAAATCCTTTCAAAAATCAATCTTCGACTACTGCGAGAATATCCGACTGGCTAACTATGGTGTAGTCAACGCCGTCAAGTTTAACCTCGGTGCCTGTGTACTTACCGGTGATAACCCTGTCGCCCTCTTTGAGAGTCATAACGACCTCTTTGCCGTCAACCATACCGCCGGGGCCTACCGCGACGATAACCGACACCTGGGGCTTCTCCTGGGCAGAGCCGGGCAGAAAAATACCTGCTTTGGTGGTTTCCTGTACCTCCACCTTTTTTAGTACAACCTTATCAAGTAAGGGTTTAAGTTTCATAAATTTCCTCCTGATTTTAGCAATAAAGCCATATTATATATTATTTTATAATATAATTGTTAAAAAATCAATACCTTTTTGTAAAACTATCCGTGTTTTGGTAATTCTTGGGCAAGGCTTTGTTATGTGGTGGCGTTTTCATCTCTTTTTGTTTGATTATTTGCCTTTTCAAAGCCCTACGCCTTCGGCTATGAGAGTTCACGGCGCAGTCGTGCCATTATCTTCTTTTCCTCTCTTGAAACCTTGACCTGCGACAGTCCTAAAATGCGTGCCGTTTCGGTCTGGGAATAGTCACGGAAGTAGCGAAGAATTATTAACCGCCTATCCCTCTCGCACAGATGCTCGATAGCCAGGGCAAGCGCCATTTTGTCAAAACTCTTTTCCGCCTCGTCCTCCTCGGCAATTATGCTACCGAGGGTTAGAGAATCGTCATCTCCTCCCACGCTCTCGTCGAGCGATCGAACCGTCGCCTCGGAAAAAAGCGCACTTGAAGCGTCCTGTACGCTCACTCCTACCGCCTCGGCAATGCTGACAAGGTCTGACGGCTCGCCCAGAGAAAGCCTGCGCTCTCTTTCTCTATTAAGCACCGCACAGAGCCGTCGCTCTTCGCGGGACACCTTTATCATTCCGTCATCTCGCAAAAATCGGCGCATCTCTCCCATAATAAGA
Organism: Eubacteriales bacterium; assembly: GCA_045605175.1. GTDB lineage: Bacteria > Bacillota > Clostridia > Oscillospirales > CAG-272 > UBA1740. The sequence continues at coordinate 16,400 of JAZUPL010000092.1, forward strand.
GGGACGGCGTAGGTGGAGAAGGCAAATCCCCTTTCCGGCTCGAAGGTCTTGATAGCCTTGCAAAGCCCCATAGTGCCGCATTCGATAAGGTCGGACAGGTCGTCGCACCTCTCCCTGAATCTCGCCGCTATACGATATATCAAGGGCGTGTTTAGCCTTATCAACTCCTCTCCCGCCTCGCTATCCCCCGCACGAAAGCGGAGAACGAGTTCGGGATTTTTGTCAAACGGTCGCTCTCTTTCTATAACTTCCTTCATCTGTGCCCCAAGGTCAGGACCTTAAAATTTTCCCCATAAGGACGGTAGTTCCTTTGCCAACTCTCGACTTTACACTCAAAGAGTCGGTGAAACTCTCCATCACGAGAAAGCCCATACCACATCGCTCTGCCCCATCACCGGTAGTGAACATCGGTTCACGCGCTCTCGAAACATCCTCTATGCCACAGCCGTTGTCGGATATTTCGACGGTGACCTCTCTGGTATCATATAGACGGACAGATATGTAAATATAGCCTACCTCGCCATGTGGCAGGTCGCGATAAGCATGAACTATGCAATTGGTGACCGCCTCACTAACCGCACAACGCAAATCGCCAAGTTCCTCGACCGTAGGATTCAATTCCGCAACAAAAGCGGATATACAGGAGCGAGCAACGCTCTCGTTTACACTCCTTGAAGAAAGACGCAGTTTCATTTCATTTATAATTCTTCTCATTTTATACCTCGCCCTCGACAGTAAGTCCACGAAGTCGGTCGATACCCGACAGTCGCAACAGTTTTTTTAGATTGCCACCCATATTTGAGATAACAACCACCCCGCCAATAGCGGACATTGTTTCAACCCTGCCAACGATGAGCGAAAGCCCTGAGGAGTCCATAAATTTCACTGCACGAAAGTCCATTTCCAACAGGCTTGGCTTTGATACGAAAATCTCTCGGTCTATCCGAGATCGCAACTCGCCTGCGGTGTGGTGGTCTATTTCGCACTCCAGTGCGGCGACCAGCCTGCCTCCCTCTTTAGATAGCCTTAAACCGTCGTTATACATTTTTCTCTCCTTGTCACAAACGGTATTTTTGTTTTTCCGTGGGTAGTATATCACAGCACCCCCGACGAAAAATGTCACAGTCTGTAAGAAAGAAAAAATTATTTTTTAATTTTACTTTTTGGCTAATCCTTTAACAGTTTATATTAAGTTTGTTATGTGTTTGTGCCGAATAATACGGCATCTTGTTTAGTCTATTTCTTGTAGAAATATTCATTTATGTAATAAACAAAGCATTTAATCAAGTAGATGAAGTTTTCTTGCTATTGCTATTTTAACCTCCTGTTTTCTGACCTTGTAAAGATTTTCGGACAACGGGACGGCAGAGCCTGCATATCCTATATGCCTGCCTATCTCGTCGATAAATGCACCTGCCACCCTCTCTCCGACTATCTCGGAGGCTGCCTCAAACATCAAAAAGTTTAGATACCTGTATTCCATATCCACCCTTTTTGAGGCGCTTTTCTCTGCTATTGCGTCATCGCGGCGAAAATAGTCGCCACACAGCGCGCAGACAAGACCGTCAAGAGTAGATGTGTAGCCAAAGCCTGCCTGTTTTATATACCGAGTGCCCATTTCGTATCCTCCAATTCCTCGAACAGTCTGCCAAGACCGTCCTTTAATTTGTGAAGTTCATCAAGACTGTCCTCTGCCTCGCTTACCAACTCTCGAAGCAGGGGCACCCATTGGTCTGCATCCTTTCCCACACATTCGGTGGCAATCTCGCCGATGAGCATTCGTATATTTAACCTCTCTCCCGACTGCTCGATGCGTCTTTTAATATCGGTGATATCCCTTCTTATTTCGCCCATCGAGCGATAGAGTCGAATAGGCTCACCCTCGTAGTTACTGTAATTTGTGTAAAACATTTAACTCCTTTCCTCATATTCGCCACTCGGGGCCGTGGCACTTGCGAGTCCGTAAACCGCTACTTTGGAATTTTGTCACGGGAGAAGTGACTCGCTTGACTAAATTATACCAACATATTCGTCACTTGTCAAGTGACTTTTGAAATTTTTTTTCGATAAAGTATTGCATTTTTAACGACAATATGTTAATATAAGATAGTGAATGTTGCGCCTTATGTTACCAAATCTTACCAATTGCAAAAATACAAATGTTACGCAACACGTTACTAACCCAAATAAAAGGAGAGAAAAGATGAAAGGCACCAGATTGAAGGAGTTGCGCCGTGAGAGGGGGCTGTCGCTTGAAGAACTCGGTAGGCTTATCGGCACAAGTAAACAGACCATACACAGATACGAAACAGGGGAAATTGAAAACGTCCCCAGTGATAAAATAGAGCGATTGGCAGAGTGCCTTGGCGTTCACCCCTCGGAAATTATGGGGTGGGACGAACTTTCTTCATATAATAATATAATGCCACTGCGCGTAAAACGACTTCCCGTGCTTGGAAACATTGCCTGCGGCGAGCCTATTTATGCCGAGACAGAACACGAGAGTTTTGTTACCGTGGACGGCAATATAGATGCCAACTTTTGCCTTGTGGCACAGGGGGACTCTATGACGGGGGCGAGGATTTTCGACGGTGACGTGGTCTTTATCCGTTCGCAGGATACCGTGGAAAACGGAGAAATCGCCGCGGTGATAATCGGAGATGAGGCAACATTAAAGCGTGTGTATTACTATCCCGAGGAGTCGAAACTCATTCTCTCGCCCGAAAACACAAGATACGCCCCCCTCGTCTATCTCGGCGAGGAACTTGACCATATCAAAATCCTCGGCAAAGCCGTGGCATTTCAGAGCGTTGTCAGGTGAAACAATGGAAAATTGAAAGTTATTATTTAATTGAAAACGGAATTAAAATGGCTCCCTCCGGGAGGGAGCTGGTTTTTGCGAAGCAAAAAACTGAGGGAGAAAGCGAGTAGTTCTCAATAAGGTCTTGCCTTAGTGGAAAAACTTTGTTAGTATTATATTCCACAGATACACCAACCGAGAGATGAAGTAATTTTACTGCACGCCTTCTCACCCACCCGACTTTGTCGGGAGCCCTCTCCCGGAAAGGGCCTCGTAATCTCTTCACCTTCAATTATCCATTTTTAAAAATCATCAATGAGTGACCGTTCAAAATGACCTCCGACCTGGGTCAAAATGAACCTCACCCAGGGTCAAAATGACCCACAATAATAAAGAAATAATATATAATAACAACAGCAACAACAATATATAATAAAAGGGCTTCGCCGATT
>JAZUPL010000093.1:0-5305 GCA_045605175.1 Eubacteriales bacterium
TTTTCTTCTTCCTCTGAGGTATTCGCCAACAAGCACGATTTATTTTTCTGTTCATTTTCTTATGTTTCTTGACACACTCCGCAAAGATTTGAGTTTCTATTAGGACATCTTCAAGTCCCTTATGCTCTTCCTCAAAGTCAATGTTTCCCGTGATAAATCTATAAACTACCTCTGCGGAAGTCTGTATATTGCCATTCTTGGATACAAAGCCGTTTTCTATGCAGAAGTCATAATACTTTTTCTGCGAACATATCACTTGACAAGCCATATGCCATATGCAGTGTATCGGCACACCGTAGGGGAAGAACCAACGATATTTTGACTTGGTAACATATCTTTGCGTGCGGTTAAGTCCGTTGCTATCGAAGAAAGCGTTATAAGCCATTATAGCCTTATACTTATATCGCCCATAGAGGTCGTGTATAACCTTGCGTATCTCATAGAGAGAAGCCATAGTCCGTTCACCTTTTTCAAGGTCTGCGTGGTATTCGGGAATTTTGCGTGCGTAATAGGCAGTTTCCATAAGGTCTGCCTCAAAGACAAAAATATCCGAGCAGACAAACGAGTGCTTTTCGTAAATGTTGCCGTATCGGTCTGCTATTGCAAAGCCGACATCATAGGCGAGAGCGTCCTCGGTAAGATTTGCGGTTTCAATATCTACCACAAGGTAGAGGTCGCGTTTGGGGTTGAGTTCGTGAATATCCATTTTGTTTTTCTTCCTTTCTGCCATAGGGGTTAGCAGTCCTTTCCCTCTCGACATATATATTATAACATATTTTAATGCATTTGTCAAGAGGTTTTGCAAACTTTTTTTATTTTTTATTTTGCACTCCATTCGTCAATGGTTTGGGCAGAGTCCGTAGAGTCCGCTCTCCGTCCCTCTCAACATATATATTATACCACAAGCAAATGAAAAAGTCAATAGTCAAAATGCACAAACTTTCCACACCGCGCGAACTGATATTTGTGCAAATTGACGAACGCCCGGGCGAGTTAGCATATGCTAACTCGCTTTGACTATGTTTCAATAATTACATTCCATTTTTCAGTCAATACCGCGTCAATCCATTCCTTATTATCGGCATTTGCGTTGGCGGCGAGTGGTATCCCCATTGTTTCGGGAATATACTCACATAGTTTTCTATGCATTGCATAGTCAAACTCATATTCTTCACCATCAAAATCGTCATAGTCGGCATAGTCTACCAAACTTGAAAATTCATCGGGTACTTCCACTTCGTGACAAACCATTACATACATTTTCATTTTGTTTACCTCTCTTTCTTACACATATATTATATCATATAATTTCTATAAAGTCAATCGTCAATCTGCACAAACTTTCTTTCTTTCTTTTGTGCAAGGTGCACAACGCGCCCGGGCGCACGCAACCTATAGTTAGCAAAAGAAAAGGACGATTATTCGTCCTTTTTCTCTAAAGTAATGGGCGGCACAGTCCAATCTCCTGTGTACATACCTGTGCAATAATGGCACATAACGCAATCATTACACTCCTCGGCACTTGCTTCGCATTTGTCAATCAAAGCAAGAATACCTCTTACAGTTTCATCTTTGGTCATTTGTTTATCTCCTTTTCTTTTGGTATATATATTATACCATACACAAGTTAATTTGTCAATAGTTTTATCAGAATTTATTTATGAATTTTTTATGAACGTGCCCGGGCGCCGCCAACCAAACTTTACATTTGGTGGCGGTGGGCGAGGTTTTTACCCTCGCCCGTTGGGGTTAAGGCTTGGCTTTCGCCTTTGCCTTTTCCTCTCGGAGTGCCTTATCTCTCGCGATTTTGCGAGCCTTTTTCTCGGCTTTTTCCTTTTTCTCGGCTTCCTTTTGGGCAACCTGCTCGGCATAGTCCTCGCTCATATCCCTTGCGTTGTATTCAAGGTTTTTAACCGAAAAGCCGATTTCAAGAGTGATTGCACCGCTACCGATTGGTGAGGTGAGTTTGTCGCGGACGCTCTCGTTAGGGACTTCAAGCACTACACCGTCTGCGGTGAGGTAGGCGACTATTGAGTTACTGTCCTCGGTGATAGGGAATATCTCGGACAGGTCATCAAAGAGAGCCTTGCGGAGCAGACCGCTTATAGTGTTTCTCTGCGTTTGGTGGATAGCCTCGCCCTTTGAGGTGTCGGAGATTTTGATTTCTGCCGACTTGATTGCGTTGAGGGTTTCAAGGGTTTTGGTGAAGTTCATAGTTTGTACCTCTCTTTCTTTTCTTGTGTATTTATTATACCATATTTTTGGGGGTTTGTCAAGGGGTTTTTCAAAAGTTTTTGAAAAATTTTTCGTGGGCAATTAGTTCCACAGTTTGAATTACCGTCCTCTTGACAATAATATTATATCACATATCAATAGAAAAATCAATAGTTAAATTGCACAAAGTTTATATTAAATATTGACCCTCTTTTGTGTAAAATGCCGAAGCGCCCGGGCGAGTTAGCATAGGCTAACTCTTTTGTTTCTTATATATTAAACATCTAACTCAATTTTTGAAAAATAATCATCTTGGATAGCATTTTCTCTCAAGTATTGATAATATTCACCTCGCAATTTTTCTATTTCCTCTACATTCATAAAAAGAATATTTGCAACATCAATACTTTTATCGCAAAAGAAATCAGACGCGCGTCCATTTCTTTCGTCTAAATCTTGAATTATGTTTTTAACTTGCTGATTTTTCCAATCATCATATTCTTTTTCTGTAAAAATTCTGCCGTCATCCCAATCTACATAGATTGTAACTTTCATTTTATCCACCTCTCTTTTATATTTTTAAATTAACAACTTCATCATAGCAGCCATTGTACACATAACCGTTTTCTGCTACTATACCGAGCCATACTTTCAGGCTCTTTTGGTTCTTGCGTGCTTGCTCTATACCGATACCGAGATAGTATGCCTCATAGATTTGCTCTGCAAGTCTTTTCGCTCTCGCCCACTGTTGGGCAATATGTTTGTTTTCGTCCATAGGTCTTACCCCCTTTTCCTCTTATATTATACTACTTTCTATTGCAAAAGTCAATAGTCAATTTGCACAAAGTTTTCTTGTCCGCGAAAGGAATAGTTGTGCAAGTTGCACAACGCGCCCGGGTGAATGCAACCTGTGGTTAACAAGAGGAGAGAATGATTACTCATCCTCTTGTACTTCGGTTATGCCACACTCTTCACATACACTAATAAAAATTTGGCGAGCCGCCTCTTCAATTAAATCAAGAGAAGGAGCTTCCCCAAAAGAATTGACTTCTTCTACAAGCATTTCTGCGGTCACTTCCATAAATTTTTGAGCAGTAGAAAATTTAATCATTTTATTACTTCCTTTCTTTTATTTACATATATATTATACCACAACTTGCTTCATTTGTCAATATCGAAATTGTAAACAAATTATGAACACGGCCCGGGCGGACGCAAAGTTTAGTTTACACTAAACCTCGCAGTACCTCAAAGATATTCTTCGGATCAAACGCACCCTCGCCCCAAGTTTCTCTGTTGGGAAGTTCATCATCAAAGAGTATACCCTCGCCGAGAGTGTTCTTCGGTGTGCCGTAGGCTACGATATGAATTTCGTCGAAGTTTACGCTTGCAAGGTGCTTGCGTAGCCAAGCGATTTTTGCCGCTTTTACGAGTTCATCATATGCTTCGGTGCTTGCTCTTGCTAACCAAGAGATTACACAGATTTCGTATCCTCTCTTTTGCAGGTTGTTGAGAAGTCTTGCAAGCCTCTGCATATTTACAAGAGGTCTTGCATTTGCGTAGGGATAGGGATTGCTTGCGGTGAGGTAGTCAAGCCAACCCTCTACACCGTAGAGGTCTGCAATAGTGCCGTCCATATCGAAGTAAATTTTCTTCATTTGTGTGTCCTCACTTTCTCTTTCTTACATATATATTATAGCACAATAGATAGTAAAAGTCAATATGGCAATATGCACAAACTTTCATAGAATTATTACCTTTCTTTTGGTGAAGTTGCACAACGCGCCCGGGCGCACGCCAACCAAACTTTACATTTTGTTTGGTTGGTGGCGACTTTGGGGCGAGAGGGGTTAGTCCCCCTCTACCTCGTCCGCGAAAAGGTTGGGCATAGGCTCGTCTGCGGTCGACTTCTTCTTGGTCTTGGTCTTGGACTTGGAGGTTTTCTCGTCTACCCCTCTCTGCGATACAACTACCGAGATGTGAGCATAGATGGGCTGACCGTTGGTAGCGTCATCTGCAAGATAGATAGAGTAGCCCCCGTCTGCGTTAGGCTCAAGACCGTCAACCTTGCCTTTGAGCATAGCCATTACCTGCGACTTCATAGCGGTTCTTACCTTTGCGGATACGCCCTTTTCAGTGGTGAATTTTACGAACATAGTTTTTTCCTCTTTTCTCCGTTTTAGTGAGTTCGGCTCTCGTTTCTTACATATATATTATACCACACTTTGTGGGGTTTGTCAAGGGGTTTTTGAAAATTTTTCAAAAATTTTTTTTCAAGTGCTACCATAGTGTCGCGACTACCTATCTTGCTAACCTCGCCCCTTGACTGTATATATTATATCATATATCACGGCAAAAGCAATAGGCAAGTTGCACAAACTTTCATAGAAATATTAGCATTGTTTTGTGCAAAACGCCGAAGCGCCCGGGCGCACGCCAACCAAACTTTACATTTGGTTGGGTGCGAGGCTCTTAAAACAGAGCCTCATACTTGGGAACATTCTCACCCTCAATAACTTCGGGCTTGAACATATCTATCTGACGGACATAGGTATTGCCGTCGCTTCCCACGCAAGTCACCTTGTAGCCGCCTATTCTCTTTGTTACGATAGGAGCAGAAAGGCGTACTCTCTTCGGCTTGTAGTTGGGACTGTCAACATAGGTGTAACCCCACGACTGCTCTACGCAGAACTTTAAACTGTGAACTGCACCTGCAACCGCACTGTCAAGGTCGTCATAAACCCAACCTGTCTTGCATACCTTGTAAACATTCTTTCTTCCGTTAGTCATTTTTCTTTACCTCTTTTCTTTCTTTTTTGTGTATTTATTATACCATATTTTTTAATCTTTGTCAAGGGGTTTGCGAAATTTTTTTAAACTTTTTTCAAGTTTTTCGTTTTTGGTCGGAGTTTTGCGAGTGTAAAGTCCGTTCCAAGTTTTGCGTTGTTTTCGTTTTTCGCGGTCAATGTTTTTCTGTAACATACTATCACCCCGCAGAAACCGCAAGTAAGATAACACCTACAAAGCCGATGAAAACAAATACCGCTACAACCAATCCAAGAAATTCCATATTGATTACCTCTCTTTCTTA
>JAZUPL010000094.1:0-23549 GCA_045605175.1 Eubacteriales bacterium
ATATCGTGGTAGTGGTTCTCAAGTATCTGGCAAACCTCTACGAACTGCTTGTAAGCTGCAGGGAACTTGTTAGCCATCTCAGCGATGGGCATGGGAGTACGAACACCTGCAACAACGTCCTCACCCTGAGCGTCTACAAGGAACTCACCCATGAGCTTCTTCTCGCCTGTTGCGGGATCACGTGTAAATGCAACGCCCGTACCGCAATCGTCACCCATGTTACCGAATGCCATTGCCTGTACGTTTACCGCAGTACCCCAAGAGTAGGGGATATCGTTGTCACGTCTATAAATATTTGCTCTGGGGTTGTCCCAAGAACGGAATACTGCCTTAACAGCGCCGATAAGCTGCTCCTTAGGATCAGAGGGGAAGTCCTGACCAATCTTGGACTTGTACTCTGCCTTGAACTGGTTAGCGAGTTCCTTGAGGTCCTCTGCGGTGAGTTCAACGTCAAGGGTAACGCCCTTTTCTTCCTTCATCTTATCGATGAGCTGCTCGAAATACTTCTTTCCGACTTCCATAACAACGTCGGAATACATCTGAATAAATCTTCTGTAGCAGTCATAAGCCCATCTGGGGTTGCCGGACTTCTTGGCCATAACCTCTACAACTTCCTCGTTAAGACCGAGGTTAAGAATGGTGTCCATCATACCAGGCATCGATGCACGAGCGCCGGAACGAACAGAAACAAGAAGAGGGTTCTCAAGGTCGCCAAACTTCTTGCCGGTGATCTCCTCCATCTTAACGATGTGCTCCATGATCTGCTCCATGATGTCATCGCCGATTTTCTTGCCGTCCTCGTAGTAACGGGTGCAAGCCTCGGTGGTGATGGTGAAGCCCTGGGGAACGGGGAGACCGATGTGTGTCATCTCTGCGAGGTTAGCGCCCTTACCACCAAGCAGGTTGCGCATGTCTTTGTTACCTTCAGAGAAGAGATACACGTACTTTGTGCTCATTTTGTTTTCCTCCAATTTAATATATTTTTTAAGCAAAATTAAGTGGCTGTGCTTGTCCATATTATCCAAAATACAACCTTATTTTATACAGGCGTACCACACAGCACCAATTATTATAACATATAATTTTATAAATTTCCATAGAAAATGGTAAAAAAAATATTTTTATTTGTATTTTACAAAAACTTTTTATATATTTAAGATGTATAGTGAAATGTGTATAAGGAAAGAACAAATTGGAAAATTTATAGGCTTTCTGTGAACACATCAACAAAAAAAGACGGCTATAAAAGCCGTCTAAAAATTACTTAGTCATAAACCAGTAGAATATGTAGCCAAGAATAAGGAAAGGAGAAGCCATTAGGAGTATAAGGATACCGGTAGTGACCTTATCCCAGAAGTTTTTCCACTTCTTGTTCTTAGCGTCCAACTCTTCGTATTTTGCTGCGAGAGATTCACCCTCCATTACGGGCGGGGGTAGTTCTTCCGCTTCTGCAACTGCCTCGACAGTCACTTCTTCTCTGGTTTCACACTCTATATTATCAGAGACGGGGGTTTCAACCGTTTCGGTTACGCCCTCGGTCATTACTTCGTTGTTGTTCTCGCTCATAGCATTAGCCTCCATACAGGAATTCAATTTAACAAATACATTTTACCATAACAAATATGTGAAGTCAAGTAATTTATTGATTTTGCTTCAAATAAATAGTTTAACCCTTGACACGGCTCGGTTCAAGATGATAAAATACAAATATAAAAAGACCTTTTGAAAGCGAGGGGAGAGTATGAGCGAAAAGCAGGGCGAGGCATATAAGGCTTTTGGCGAAAACATCGAAATAGAGCGTAAATTTGTAATAGTGATTCCTGAAAAAGAGGTGCTGGCTCGGTTTGAATACAGCGATATAACTCAAACCTATCTTCTCTCAAATCCGGGGGTAACGCACAGGGTTCGCTCCCGCATTTTTGCCGACAAAATTATATATACCGAAACCAAGAAAATCCGAATAGACAAAATGTCGTGTGTCGAGGATGAGAGGGAGATAACTCGTGAGGAATACGAAAATCTCCTTTTGATTGCCAATACCGAGCAAACCCCGATAAAAAAACGTAGATACATCATTCCTTTTGACGGAAGAACTTTTGAAATAGATATATACGAAAAGTGGCATAGGACCTGCATTATGGAGGTGGAACTTCCCACCCGTGCCGAAGAGGTAGAATTCCCACCGTTTATAAGTATAGTCAGGGAAGTGACCGGGGAAAAGGCCTATTCCAACGCATCAATGTCGGCACATTTCCCACCGGAAATTCTGGCAGACTAAAAAGGGAAAGCAGCACACTTCACGGAAAAGACGATTTTATCAAGTATAATATTTGTTCACCGATAGAAAAAGGCGAGGAATTATTGCAATTCTTCGCCCTTTATTTTACAACAACTAAATTTAGAAGATCAGATTGTGTGAAAAGCAACGTAAATTTTATTATTATAAATATGTGGTTGATTTTTGAAAGGAAGAATGGTATCAACAAGTTATAGTTGGACGAGAAATAAAGGTTTGTTTAACTTTTTTGTATATTTCAAAGTATATCCTGTGCCTTTTGAGCAACCGTCCCATATTATTAATACACTATCGGCCATCTCGACCATTTTCTCATTTCGCTTGATGGGAGCGAATCGTCCGTAAATATTGTAAGACGGACGCAAAATGTATTTAGAAAGACCATGTGAATCCGCATACGCTTCTGCCAAACTATCAATTCCTACTGCACCACCACTGATAATAGTGTCAACATCTGCTGAAATATACGGTGACAATTCAAAGTCTGTGATGCTTTTCGATCCCGCAATTAACAATTTCATAGAATAAAATCCCCCTTTATGGATATATACATATATAAGTATATACCAAAATAGAGAAATTGTCAATTAGATATATATTCGATAAAATATATATCGAAGGAGGGATACTAATGGTAAGATTGATTATAGACAAATATTTAGAAAAGAATGGCATTACTCGATATGAGTTAGCCAAGCGAACCGATGTTAAATTTCAAACGATAGATCGTTATTACAAAAATCGAGTAGTTCGTTACGACAGCTATATTTTAGACCGTATATGCACGGCTTTGGGATGTTCCCTCTGTGACATTATTGAGTACGTGAAGGATGACGAACAAGCATAACTTTAATAATATGGGTTTTACCTGAAAATGAAACACCCCCGTTTAACGGGGGTGTCTTTATTTATGATATTTTTTTCCGTGAATAATTGTAAACGAGCGATATAGCGCCTCCATAAGCACTACCTTCATCAACTGATGAGGGAATGTAAGTTTTGAGAAGGAGAGCCTGTGGTCGCAAGCCTCTTTAACCTTTTCACAAAGACCGTGCGACGAGCCTATAACCAGAGTCAAACGACCGAGCGAGTCTATCGCTCCACTCAAAAGCTCTGCCAATTCCTCCGAGGTGCGTTGCTTCCCCTCGACACACAGAGCCACAGTGACCGACCCCTTTGGTATGCTTGCAAGTATCTTCTCGCCTTCTCTCGAAAGGGCACGCTCTACATCGGTGCGGTCGTCCTCGTTTGAAATCTTTTCTTCCTTAAGTTCAATTTCCTCTACTTTTGCGTATTGAGAGAGCCTCTTTTTGTATTCTGCGACCGCCTCGCGCAAATACCCCTCTTTAAGAGAGCCTACACTGATAACCGTTATAGTTGCCATTACTTCACCCTCGCAAGTTTTTCAAGTCCCTCGCCAAGTGCCAAAAGCAGAGAGTCAACCTCTTCTCTTGTGTTGCTAGGGCAGAATGAAATACGGATAGAGTGGTCTGCCTCCTCCGTGGTGTGTCCGTAAGCAACGAGGGCAGAGGATGAGTGATGCGAGTTTGATGAACAAGCAGAGCCACTTGAAACATAAATGCCCTTTGAAGAAAGGAAGTGGAGCATTGTTTCGCTTTTAATATTTGGTAAAGTGATGTTCAAAATATGAGGTGCGTGTAGAGTCGGCAGGGTAGGGCGTATCTCTGCAAAAGCCTCGTCGGTTTCAAGTCGTTCAATGAGATAACTTCTTAGCCCATCCATTTTTTTGATATCCTCGTTAAGAGAGGAAGCCGTGAGCCTTGCCGCAACGCCAAAGGCACAAATTCCAGGCACGTTTTCTGTTCCTGAGCGAAGACCGTCCTCCTGTCCGCCGCCAAGAGTAAGAGAGCAAAGACCTTTGTTTTTTAACACCTGCTTGCTAACGCACAAAGCGCCTATACCCTTAGGCCCGCCTATCTTGTGCGAGGATATGGTTATCATATCCGCCATAAGCACAGAAAAACGAAAAGGAATTTTCATATATCCCTGTGTGGCATCGACGTGCAAAAGCGCATCAGGGCACTTGTTTTTAACCATTTTCGCGACACGGGGTATGGGATAGACCGCTCCGGTCTCGTTGTTTACCATCATCATAGTGACGAGTATAACATCCTCTGTCAACTCGCGCTCCAATTGGTCAAAATCGAGTTCTCCACCCCTTGTGGGAATGTAAACTATTTTATACCCCATTTTACGAAGCCTTTCAAGAGGCTCTCTCACCGATGCGTGTTCGCCGTCTGTTGTGATTATCTTCGACCCGTGTCGAAATCTTTCCTTTGCTATGGCTCGTCCGACTATGGCGAGGTTGTTCGCCTCGCTACCCGAAGATGTAAAGATTAGTTGACATTCTTTGGCATCCATAGTTTCCAAGATGTCTGCACGCGCCTGTTCTATGACCTTTTCTGCTTCAAAGCCCATCAAATGCAAGGAAGAAGGGTTGCCGTATATAGATTTAGACACCTCAATATACCTGTCGAGCGCTTCCTCTTTTATCCTCGTTGTGGCGCTGTTGTCAAGATAAATATTCTTCATCAGAATACCACCTTTTCGGCTATCTTCTTCGCCTCGCCTATATGCTCATTATAGAGGCTCTCGTCTGCGGAATAGGTAAACATATAGTCCTTTCCGCTTGTACGAATGTAAACCTGATATATGTGCATCTGTCTGCCGTTATAGGTGTAAGTGTATTCAAAACTGCAACGGAGAGTGTTTCCTACTTCGCTCGCCTTGTTGTCCATATGAATGAGGTTGTATGTGCTTATCTCTTTCCCGTTTTCATCGGTGGTGGTATCTGCTATTTTCCTGAGTTCTTCCTCTCTTAACTCCCAGTATTTCTCAAGTCCGAGGTTCATAGTAACCTGAGTAATATTTACGTGTGTTCCGTCCTCTCTCGTTGCGCTTACAATTGCCGAGGAGGTGTTAGGAGTATATTCTTTTGGAACGTACATATCAAAACCGCAAAGAGTCCTGTCCGAGATAAGGATATAGCCGTCTTTATCGGTGGTATATTCGGGCGTTTCGGTGTTTGCAGTTTTCTTTTCAACAAATTTGATATTCTCCATTATACTCTCGACCTTTTGTAGATAGGTGGTATAATAGGTATCATCGCCCTCGCTGACGTAGAAGGGAATATAGGTGTATGTAAGAATGAAGAAGCGCTCACCAAAGGTGGCAAAAACCTGCATTGCCTTGATTTCAACCTCTTCATATACGTAACTGAAAACGTATCTGTATGCCGAATCTGCATTTCCGAGGTTGCATTTTTCGCCGTTTGTTGTGACGGTGATTTCTGCCGGCATCTTCGCTTTTTCGCTCTCAAAGTATTCTGACAAACTACCCTCAGGCTTAGGTGCTTCTACGAAACTGACGCTGGTGTTGTTGATAGAGGATACATATACAACGTTATACACACCATCGCTTGCCACCGTCCATTCGACGGGAGCGTAAAAGTAGTATCCTACATTCTCGCCGCCCCTTACAAGTTTCATTCCCTCAGGAACTTCGCCCGAGTTGTTTGTGCCACCGCAGGACACAAGCGAGGCAATTACCCCCAAAAGCATCAGGATAGTAATAAATAAACTTAGCGCTTTTTTCATTTTCGACTTCCTTTAATCTGTATGTTCTTGTTTTTATTCCTTGTTCAAATAATCTGCCACTGTTTTGCAAAACGAAAGCCCTCGTTCTTCAAAGTTGTGAAATTCGCCGTAACTTGCACATGCAGGGCTTAATAATATTGTATCGCCTCTTTTTGATAAATTCAAGAGATACATAACGGCATCTTTAAGTGCGGGAAAGCATTTATGTGGTCTGTGTCGCAGTACCTCGTCGTTTTCTATCAGGGCTAAAAAGTCTTCCGTCATCTCACCGTAAATTGCCATAGAACGGGCGTAACGGCGAAGCGGCTCTATGAGCGGTGTCAAGGATAGCCCCTTTCCTTGCCCACCAAGAATGATATTAACCTCTCTTTTCAGTGAGTTCAGTGTTGAGGCAGTTCTCGTCGGCGAGGTGTCTATCGAGGAGTCAAAGCAGTCTATCCCGCCACCGCTGCGGCAGAGTTGGCACCTGTGTTTTAAACCCTTGAAATTTTGCAGAGCCGCCACTACCGCCTCTTTTTTTGCATAACCCAAGGTGAGCGCCACCGATGCCAAGGCGTTTTTGATAGCATATTCGGTTTTAAGCCCCAAGGAGTCAATATCAATAATTGGTTCGCCGTCGGTCATTATGTATCCGTCTTTTATGTAAACGAAGTGTTTTGATATAAACCGTGCTTTTAATGAGTCCGCTTCTTCTT
This sequence comes from Eubacteriales bacterium, assembly GCA_045605175.1. Lineage (GTDB taxonomy): Bacteria > Bacillota > Clostridia > Oscillospirales > CAG-272 > UBA1740. The sequence goes on from JAZUPL010000094.1 coordinate 6,609, forward strand.
TTGCCGAGAAAACAGCAAACAAGTTTCGCTCTTTTGCAAAACTCGAAAGAATACAGTCGTCCGCAGGCAAAACCACCTCGCGAGCATTTTCAAAGAGGTTTAATTTTGCTCTTATATATTCGTCCAAACTACCGTGCCAATTCAGGTGATTTTCGCTGATATTGGTAATTAGGCACCGTTCTGTTTCGGGTTTTATGTATTCGAGATTAAAACTTGACAACTCGCATACGTATCCGTAATTCTCGTTTTGCGGAGGCAGGGAATAGGGGACTCCGATGTTCCCGATAGTATAAACCTTGTCAAACGCACCGTCAAGCATCATAGCCGACAGGGTGACCGTGCTGCTTTTCCCGTCAGAACCACTTACTGCAAATCGAGTGCCAACCCTCTCCATAAAGAAAATATCGCACTCCGAGGTTATAATAGTCCCGTTATCCTCGGCTTTCTTGATGTGGGGTGCGCTCCTCTTAACCGAGGGGGAGAGGATTAACACGTCCTCATATATCTCTTGGGCGTCTTTCCCAATAAAAACAGGAATATCCTTCACGGGAGAAATACATTCCACGTTAGAACGAATGGATAGTTCGCAACCCTCGATAACTGTGAGCCTATGTAGTAGAGCGTTGTTACCCATACCAAGACCGTATAGCCCCACTCGAACTGGTGCAGACCTCTCTTTTATCAACATCCTCACGTATTCGGGCGCAGTCATCATTCTCCTTAAAGTGGCAATACATATCCACTATATATTATAAATATTTTTTTTGTTTTTTCAATCCCTAAATAATAAAATTCACAAAAATAAAACAATAATAATTCTTGAAAAGAATAGAGAAAATATGTTATCATACACTTGACACTATATCCTATGTGTGGAGAATGAAAATGGTTAAAAGTAAAAACATAAAGGTAATAACCCTCACCGTAAACCCTGCAATAGACGTTCATATAAGGCTTGACGAACTTTTGTCGGGCTTTGACAACCTCGGTAGAATTGAAAGACGAGACCTTGGAGGCAAGGGGGTAAACGTCAGTCGTGCTCTTATATCACTTGGGTTAGATAGCCTGTGCTTTGTTGTGGCAGGAGAGGAAAATGGTATAAACTTTTTGGAAGGGTTAAGGGAGCAAGGACTAAAAGTAGATTACTGCCTTGTCAACGGAGCGGTAAGGGAAAACATTAATATGCATACAAGAAATGGGGATACAGTTGTAGCGACCGAAGGACCGTTGCTTGGCAAGGAGGACATAGAATTGCTCTCTTTGAAATTGTTGCCCCATATACAAGAGCACACAATATTGGTTTTTTCAGGAAGAATTGCAGAAGGCTCGGATAAAGAGGGCATTATAGATATGCTGTTACGGGCACAGGAAAAAGGGGCTGCGCTTATCCTTGACTCAAGGAGCCTTACAGCGGGTGATGTGTCAAAACTTTCTCCACTTATGATAAAGCCTAATCTAGAAGAGGCGGAACATATCCTCGGACATAAAATAGATAATCCCATAAGTGCGGCAGGCGAACTTGCCACCCTTGGTGCCGATTATGTTATTCTTACACTCGGTAAAGAGGGACTCGTCCTGTCGGATGGCAAAAAAGAGGTGTTTTGCCCCTCTGTTGAGGTGGAGGTAAATAGTACGGTGGGCGCAGGTGACAGTACCGTTGCCTCGTTTATCTACTCGCAAATCAATGGGTTTTCTTTTGCCGAAACCGCTATGCACGCCGTTGCTACTTCAGCCGCTGCTTGCTTGACTAAAGGCACACTACCCCCACAGGCGTGTGAAATTAACAGGCTTTTTGAACAAATAAAAAGCACCTCTCAAACATAGAGAGGTGTAAAGAAATATTTACAAATAACGACTGAACCTATAAGCCGGGTTCTGTTCGCTTTCGCGTAGCAATCATCTATCTTCACTATGCGTTACCGCATAGTTCAAGCCTTTCGGCTCTGCCACCACCGACCTTGGGCGGGCAGCCCACCGCATAGCGGAGTCAAAGGTGTTGCATCGGATAGGGTTTACAGCGGATCTATGTTACCATAGAAACTGGTGAGCTCTTACCTCGCCTTTCCATCCTTACCACTTGCGTGGCGGTCTATTTCTGTTGCACTTTCCCGGAGGTCACCCTCGGCGGACGTTATCCGTTATCCTGCCCTGTGATGCCCGGACTTTCCTCGCGATAATACCTTTCGGCGACATATCGTGCGATTGCTCGGTTCAGTCCTACGTATTATATCTCTTTTTTCTCTTTTTGTCAAGAGGCGACCTCTTGAAGATTTCACTGTAACCCCTTTATTTGTTGCTATGTTTTTTGGTTTTTTTAGAGTTTTACTGGGTTTTTTATTAGTTCTTTTTAACAAATTTAATTACTGCATTTATCAGAATTCGCCCGCACCTTTGTTAAAAAAATATAAAAATCACATTTTCGCTTTTGTTATTTGTACTCAACTTTACAAATTTGATAAAAATTAGTCAATCCTATTGTATATTGAAAATATTTGTGTTATAATACCTTTGGTATGGAGGAAACTCCACTAAAATAGTTATCAAAATAAAAATAAATTTTTTGGAGGATTTTCAAAATGGCAAATGTAAAAGTTGCGATTAACGGCTTTGGCCGTATTGGTCGTCTTGCATTCAGACAGATGTTTGGTGCAGAGGGTTACGAGATCGTTGCAATCAACGACCTTACCAGCCCCAAGATGCTCGCTCACCTTCTCAAGTATGATACCGCACAGGGCAGATATGCTCTTGCAGATACCGTATCTGCTACCGATGACAGCATCACTGTAAACGGCCAGACCATCAAGATCTATGCAGAGAAGGACGCTGCTAACTGCCCTTGGGGCGAACTTGGCGTAGATGTTGTGCTTGAGTGCACCGGTTTCTACTGCTCCACCGAGAAGTCTATGGCTCACATCAATGCTGGTGCGAAGAAGGTTGTTATCTCTGCTCCCGCAGGCAAGGACCTCAAGACTATCGTTTTCGGTGTTAACAATGACATACTCACCGCAGAGGACAAGATCATCTCTGCTGCATCCTGCACCACCAACTGCCTTGCTCCTATGGCAAAGGCTCTTAACGACTATGCTCCCATCCAGTCCGGTATCATGACCACCGTTCATGCTTACACCGGTGACCAGATGATCCTCGATGGCCCCCACAGAAAGGGTGACCTCCGCCGTGCTCGTGCAGGCGCACAGAACATCGTTCCCAACTCCACCGGCGCTGCAAAGGCTATCGGTCTTGTAATTCCCGAACTTGACGGCAAACTTATCGGTTCTGCTCAGAGAGTTCCTACCTGCACCGGTTCTACCACCATTCTTATTGCAGTAGTTAAGGGCAAGGACATCACCAAGGAAGGCATCAACGCTGCTATGCAGGCTGCTTCTTCCGCATCCTTCGGCTACAACACCGATGAAATAGTTTCTTCCGACGTTATCGGTATCACCTACGGTTCTCTCTTCGATGCTACCCAGACCATGGTTGCAAAGATCGACGAGGATACCTATCAGGTACAGGTTGTTGCTTGGTACGACAACGAGAACTCCTACACCAGCCAGATGGTTCGTACTATCAAGTACTTCGCAGAACTCGGCTAATATAGGGCTCACAAATTTAGGTATAATCCAAAGGGGCTGCTTTATTTAGGCATAACCGAATAAAAACACCGAGGTGTTGTATAACGCAGCACCTCGGTTGTGTTTTTTACAAGTTTGAAGAAAATTAAGGTTGAAAACCACCGGTTTTCTTCATTTTATGGTGTTTTTATTCTATCGCCGTTTCCTCGCTCGCCGTACTTTTGTACGGCTATCGCTCGTCAGCCGACGATTTCTGCTCTAAATCAAGCGAGCCCCAATGGCGCTTCGCACTAAGAATTCAGATTTTTTGCCCCAAAAGTCCCAAAAAACCTTGGTACATCTGAATTCTTAATTACTCAGCCCCTTTCTTTTGCTTGACTTGTGCGAAAACTTGTAGTATAATAAAAATGACGGCAAAACACATTCGCAAAATCCGTAAATAATTATTTACAAAAGGCAGAATAATGAAGTTAAAAAATCTACACGCCCCCCTGCTTTGTATTATAATATGTATTTCTATCCTCCTTCCCCTTTTAACCTCCTGCGCCCCCGAGGTGAAGGCTCGAAGCACCGACGACTACTTTAACACCGCGTCGGTTATCTACTCCTATGCGGGCGACTCAGAGGAGGTTTTTCTCTCTAATTTTGAGTTTGTCAAGTCAAGGCTTGAGGAGTACCATAGGCTATATGACATCTATTACGAATACAAAGACGAAAACTACCAAACTATAAACAACATAAAAACTATAAACAAAAACGCAGGCATCTGTGCCGTAAAAGTAGACCAAAAAATCATTGACCTGTTGCTCTACTCGAAGGAACTTTGCTCCCTGACGGGTGGCAAGATGAATGTTGCAAGCGGTGCTATGCTCGCCCTGTGGCATAACGAGAGAGAAAACGCCCTCGACAATCCCACCGAGCCCGACAAATGGAAACTTCCCGACGAGGATGCTCTTCGAGAAGCGGCAAAGCACTCGAATATAGACAACCTTATAATAGACGAGAAAAATTCCACCGTTTATCTTTCCGACCCCGATATGCGTCTTGATGTCGGCGCTGTCGCAAAAGGATACGCCACCGAGCGTATAGCCGAGGAACTTGAGGCTATGGGTGTGGACAATTACGTGCTAAATATTGGTGGCAATATACGTATGATTGGAGGTCTTTATTCGGGAGAGGCACACACCATACACATTCGCAACCCGAAAGAGCCATACTCCACCAACTACTCGGTGAGCATTAGTGCTAAGGATATATCCTGTGTCACCTCGGGCAATTACGAGAGATATTACTATGTAGGGCAGGAAAGGTATCACCACATCATAGACCCCGACACGCTCTACCCCGCCAGCTTGTTTGATGCGGTGACTATTCTGACGAAGGATTCAGGGCTCGCCGACGCACTTTCTACGGCACTCTTCTGCATTAGCGAGAAGGACGGCCGAGAACTTCTTTCCTCGCTCGACTGTGAGGTTGACGTTATCTGGATATACCCGAACGGACAGGTTAGTATGACCGACGGCATTGTGGTTAAAAACAGCCGTTAACAAAAACACCCTAAATAATTAAAGCGTTCTCCATTGGCTTTGGCTTGGGAGGACGCTTTTTCATAATCCTTTCACACATTTATTATATTTTCTTTTAACATCTTCTATTTTTGCAAAAACAAGCCCGACACTCTTTTTCCGCACACACATGACTTTGACAAAAAAACTACTATCGCAAAACACCTTGACAGTAATATATTTATTAGTTATAATATTTATGTACGTAATCTTTTAGAAACATAGAGCCCTCGACACTCCAACCCCCGGTTTACCGTGGCAGACTAAAGAGTGCCGAATATTTTTGAATAGCGTTCTTTTTTCCTTTTGTTCTGTGTTTTTTGAAATGCGCACGAAAATAAATATTTTTTCTTTTTTAGACAATAATTAAAAGAAATAAAGTAACATCGGAAGGATTTTTTGTTATGTTTGGGTCAAAGTTTTTGGGCAATACCCACATTCCCCATCACAAGAACACCGCCGAAATGCCGGGAGTCAGAATGACTCCGCCCAAGGAGGTTTTACTTCTTGCGGCACAGCATATCGGTGCTCCTGCTACCCCCATCGTCAAACCCGGCGAAGAGGTTAAGGTAGGGCAAAAAATTGCCGAGGCAAGCGGTTTTGTTTCCTCTCCCGTCTTCTCCTCGGTTTCGGGAAAGGTGGCAAAACTCGACACGTTCCTGCGTGCCGACGGCAACATAGTCCCCGCAATTCGCATAACATCCGACGGACTTATGACACCCGTCGAGGGGCTCACTCCCCCCGAGGTCACCGACCTTGACAGTCTTGTCTTGGCGATTAGAGAATCCGGCATCGTCGGACTTGGCGGTGCGGGCTTCCCCACGGCTGTAAAGTTCGCGGGGGCAAAGAATGGGAATATAGACACGGTGATTATCAACGGGGCAGAATGCGAGCCATTTATCACCTGCGACACTCGCACGATGCTCGACGAGGCCGCCCTTATACAAGAGGGAATCTCGCTTCTTAAAACCTGTCTTCCCACGGTAAAGAAGTACATCTTTGGTATAGAGAGCAACAAGCCCCTCTGTATCGAGAATATGAAAAAGATCTTTTCCTCCGACGAGGCAGTAGCGGTTCACGCTCTGCCCGACGCCTACCCTCAAGGTGCGGAAAAGGTTCTAATCTACAATACCACGAGAAGGGTTGTTCCCGAGGGCAAACTCCCGGGCGACGTGGGTGTAATAGTTATTAACGTTACCACTCTTGCCGAGATTGCAAGATACGTTAAGACGGGAATGCCACTTGTCGAAAGGTGCATCACCGTGGACGGCAGCGCCGTAGCCTCGCCCCAAAACCTTATAGTACCGATAGGAACTTCGCTCGGCGAGATTATTGACTTTGTCGGACTTAAGGGTGAGATAGGCAAGGTCATCTTGGGTGGCCCTATGATGGGAACACCTGCCTGCAATATGACAGACCCCACTACCAAAACCACAGGAGGCATCACCGTCCTTACGGTATCCGACTCTCTGGCAAAAGCACCTACCGCCTGTATCCATTGTGGCAGATGCGTTGCCGCCTGCCCTATGGGGCTGAATCCCACCGCCTTTGCGGGAGCCTTGGAACTTGAATCCAAGGAGGATAGACTCTCTCGTCTTCAAGACAACAAAATTTTACTTTGTATCGAATGTGGCTGCTGTTCCTACGTATGTCCCGCCAACCGTCCCCTTATCCAGAACAACCGTCTGGCAAAGGGTGAAGTTCGTGACTACAAGGCACATATATCACAGTTAAAGTAAAGGAGAGGATAAAATGGAAAAGTTAATAGTATCATCATCTCCTCATATTCACACCACTCTTTCTACCAAAAAGATTATGCGTGACGTGCTTATTGCACTCTCGCCTGCCACCGTAGCAGCGGTGGTGCTGTTTGGTTGGTATGCTCTGGTTATACTCCTTACCTGTGTGGCAAGTGCGGTGCTCTCCGAGTTTCTATTTAATCTTATCACCAAGCGCGAGCAGACGATAGGCGACCTCAGTGCCGCAGTAACAGGCACGCTTCTCGCCCTCAACCTGCCTGCCACGGCATCTGTCTGGCACTGTATTGTAGGCTCGGTGGTTGCAATTATCGTGGTTAAATGTCTGTTTGGGGGGATTGGTTGCAACTTTGCTAACCCTGCAATTACTGCACGCATCTTCCTGCTTATCAGTTTTGGCTCTCTGGCAAGTAGCCGTTTCACCATTTTCCAGAGTGGAAACGGTTGGGCCGGCGAACTTGTTAGCGGTGCTACCCCCCTCGCACAAATCAAGGACGGTGCGGCGGCGAGCGAACTTCCCTCTCTTCTTGATATGCTCTTTGGCAACCGTGGCGGTTCTATCGGTGAGACCTGTATTATCGCCCTCGTCATTGGCTTTATCTACCTGGTTGCCCGTCGCGTTATTCATTGGGAAACTCCTGTTATCTTTATCGGCGTGGTATTCGTCCTCTCGCTTATTATCAAGCAGGACATCACCCTCGCCCTCTACGAAATCCTCGGTGGCGGTTTGTTTATTGCTGCTATCTTTATGGCTACCGACTACTCCACCACCCCTATAAACCGTCTTGGCAAAATGGTCTTTGCCCTTGGTGCAGGTCTTATTACCGTACTTATACGTTTTTGGGGCTCTTACCCAGAGGGTGTATCCTTTGCCATTCTGTTTATGAACATTCTCTCCCCCTATATTGAGAATCTCTGTGCGAGAAAGCCTTTTGGAGGTGTGAAGAATGAAAACTAAACTTATGCCCAGCATTGTCCTCACCGCAATTTGTCTTGTGGTGGCAGCGCTTCTCTCGGTTGTAAATATGTTCACTGCTCCCGCAATTCTTGCGGCACAGGAGGCGGCGGCAAACGCAGCCCTCGCCGAGGTTCTTCCCGGTTGTACCAACACAGAGGACGTCACCGACAATTACACTAATCTGCCCGCCTCGATAACCAAGGTTGTAAAGGCGTCAAACGGCTACGTCTTTCAGATGAACGTGGTCGGATACAAGCCCGGTCTTATCGTTATGTGCGGTATCGGTCTTGACGGCAAGATTACAGGCGACAAGTATATCCAAAGCAACGAAACACTCGGCGCAGAGGACGTCGTAGCAGGTAATTTTCTTGGCGTTGACAAAGGCAGTATCAACGAGGACCTTATAGCAGGCCCTACCGCAAGACTTACCACTATGGCTTACTACAACGCCATTATGGACGCGCTTAACGCATTCGCTATTATCGGTGGCGAGAGCGTTGACCTTCGCTCCCCCGAACAGATTGTTGACGACTCCTGTAACGAAGCGGTGGGCACAACCGACCTTGACTTTGTCAAAGGCTTCTGTTGGTCGGAACTTGTTGGAGTGTCCGAGGTATATACCGCAGGTGAATACAGAGTATATCTCGTAGGCGAAACCTACGTCGGTGTAAACGCCCAGGGCGAAATTATCACCGAGGGTATCACCGACGAGGAGAAAACCACCGCACAAAATGCCGAGGCGGTCTATTCGGCTCTTACACCCGTAGATGTCGCAAGTGTAGAAGGCGTTAACAAGAGAATTGTAAAGGCGATTTACACCACCGCGAGTGGCTACTATCTCTTCTCGCTTGATGCAGCCGGCTACTCGGTAAATGCGCCCGTCTATGCCAACACCTCCGGCACTTATATCAAAATCAACCTCGTTATTGACGCCGACGGTGTCATAGAGTCGGTAAGCACGGTTTCTCACGACGAATCGAAAAACTTCGGTGACAAGTGTGCCACCGAAGAATACGAAGCGGAGTACGAGGGACTTACAGACGACCAAATCACGGTTATTGGCGAGCAAGAGTCTAACACCTCGACCTCTCCCGGTGTAATAGCAGGCGCTACCTACACCACCCGTGGCTACCAACAGGCAATAAAAGAAGCCTTCAAGGCTTATGAAATACTCAAAGGAGGTAACGTAAATGAATAAAAAACTCGGTATAATTCTACGTGGTATAATCGCCGAAAACCCTGTTTTAATTCTCGTTCTTGGCACCTGTCCTACCCTTGCCACCTCGACGAGCGTTATCTCTGCAATCTCTATGGGACTTGCCGCTACTATTGTTCTTATCTGTTCTAACGTGGTAATTTCCGCCCTAAGAAAAGTTATCCCCGACACGGTGCGTATCCCCTGTTATATCGTGGTTATTGCCGCATTCGTGACGCTTGTGCAGATGCTTTTACAGGCGTATCTACCGTCAATTTACAATATGCTCGGCGTTTATCTTGCGCTGATAGTCGTTAACTGTATCATTCTCGGTCGTGCCGAAATGTACGCAAGAAAGAACGGCGTTCTTGACTCGGCTCTTGACGGACTTGGAATGGGAGTTGGCTTCCTGTTTGCCCTCTTTGCTATGGCTGTCATTCGCGAGGTGCTTGGCGCAGGCTCCTTTGCAGGTCTTGAAATACCCTTTATGGAAAACTTCAAGATTCCGATTCTCGTTCAGGCGCCTGGTGGCTTCCTTGTATTCGGTATCCTTATCGCAGTTATGAACAAGATAACCGAAAAACGTGGCGGAGTTAAGCGTAAGTCCTTCTCCTGTGAGGGTTGTCCCTCTGCGGGAATCTGTGACAAGACCTCTTGCAGCGACCTTCACGAACTTGTGAGCGAGCCCGAGGCTCCCGCCACCACCGAAAGCGAACAAAAGGAGGCAGAGTAATGGAACTATTAAAGAGCCTTATAGTCATTCTTATGGCGGGCGTTTTGACCGAGAACTATGTGTTACAGCAATTCCTCGGCATCTGCCCCTTCCTCGGCGTTTCTAAGAAATTCCAACAGGCAAGCGGTATGGGTCTTGCGGTTATCTTCGTTATGTTGGTTGCAACTGCTGCCACTTGGCCTATCCACAACTACCTGCTTGTACCCTTCAAACTTGAATATCTTCAGACAATAGTATTTATTCTTCTTATTGCCGCACTGGTGCAGTTTGTTGAGATAGTTCTGAAGAGATTTATCCCCGCACTTCATCAATCCCTCGGTGTATATCTTCCCCTTATCACCACCAACTGTGCCGTTCTCGGTGTCACTATCAACAATATCACCGACGGTTACACCTTCCTCGAAGCAATGGTATCCTCGCTCGGCGTAGGTCTGGGCTTCCTTCTCGCTATGATTCTCTTTGCGGGAGTCCGTTCAAGAATCGAGAATTGCCCCTCTCCAAAGCCTGTAAGAGGACTTCCTATCACTCTCATTGCCGCATCCATAGTTGCTATGTCCTTCTTTGGGTTCTCCGGCGTTGTAGAAAACCTGCTGGGTTAAGGAGGTATTATGGAGATATTTATTCCTATTCTTATCCTTGTTATAATAGGCGTACTTTGTGCGGTGCTTCTCACTCTTGCCTCGGTGTTCTTCGCCGTCAAGGAGGACGAAACCGCCCTCGCCGTCCGTGAATGCCTGCCCGGTGCAAACTGTGGTGCTTGTGGCTACTCGGGCTGTGACGGATACGCAAAGGCTCTCGCCGACCGTACTACCGACGCGACAAACCTGTGCATTCCGGGTGGCGACTCGGTGGCAAAGGCGGTTGCAGAGGTGCTCGGTGTTGAGGCGGCGGACGTTGTCGAACAGGTTGCTTATGTTGCCTGCAACGGCACCTGTAACGTGGTTGAAAAGAAATACCAATATGACGGTCTTGGCACCTGCCGCACCGCAAATATGGCGTATTCAGGCGACCGTGCCTGTCCCTTCGCCTGCCTCGGTTACGGCGACTGCGTAAGAGTATGCCCAGAGCACGCAATAGACATCATTGACGGCGTCGCTCGTATCAACCCCCGCAAATGTATCGGTTGCGGAATTTGCACACGCACCTGCCCTAATAACATTATTCACCTTATCAGAGATACCTCTCGCGTGGTGGTTGAATGTTCCAACCACGATAAGGGTGCAGTAACGAGAAAGGCTTGCACAAATGGTTGTATAGCCTGCGGAAAGTGCCAAAAAACCTGCCCCCACGGTGCTATTACCGTAGTAGATAATCTGGCGGTCATTGATTACTCGCTCTGCACGGGCTGTGGCGAATGTGTAAAGGTCTGCCCTGTTCATTGTATTCACGAGGGCAACTTTATCTGCGGAGCGCACTTTTAATTTTAGTTTAACAGGACTACACCACCCGATTTATAACGGGTGGTGTAGTTAATAAGGACTATGTCCTTCGTTTAGTGTCGGATTCTATCCATAAAACATCCGGTCTTATGCGAAGAATATAGACGCCCCGAAAAGAGGTAAATATAAAATGAATGAAGAAACAAAAAAGAGCCTTCGGCTCGATATAATAGTTATCTCTATTATTTTGGCAGTGGCGCTTATCCTCCTTGGCATACTTATGCTTTTTAGGCGGGAAGGTGGCGTAGCGGTGGTCGAAATAGACGGCAAGCCCTACGCAGAATTTAGGCTTGACACCGACGGCGAATACCCGCTTAACGGTGGCACAAATATCCTCGTTATAGAGGGGGGCGAAGCCTATATGTCCTACGCCGACTGTCCCGACGGCACCTGTAAAAACACGGGACGAATTAAATACGCAGGACAGAGCATTATCTGCCTGCCTAACCGTATATCCGTGATTATTCGCTCGCAAGACTCAGGCGACGGCGGTCTTGTAAGTTAGAAGTCGAATTGCTCAAAAAAGCAAAAAAACGAAGCAAACCACCTCAGTAAAAAAACGACATAAATAGAGCAAAATCAAAAAAGCGCAAATCCACGAAAGCAACACCTAAAACAAGGAAAGGAGAAGAAGATGAAAGGCACAAAAAAATTGGCAACCCTCGCCATAAGTGTATCTCTTGCCCTCATTCTCTCCTTTGTCGAGAGTCAAATCCCCGCCTTTGTTGCAGTGCCGGGAATAAAGGTCGGTCTTGCTAATATTGCGGTGGTCTTTTGCCTTTACAAATTAGGGGAGAAAGAGGCAGCGCTTGTTTCCCTGCTTCGCGTTATTCTCCTCGGTTTACTTTTTGGCACTTTTACCTCTTTTCTATTTAGCCTTTCGGGAGCGGTGGTGAGTTTTGTTGCTATGGCACTGTTAAAAAACTTTACCCCTCTTGGAAAGACAGGAGTCAGCGTAGTGGGGGGCGTGTCGCATAATATAGCACAAATCGGTGTTGCCTGCCTGCTTCTTGAAACCAATATTATTATATACTATCTGCCCTTTTTGCTTATTAGTGGCACGGTGGCGGGCGTGGTTATAGGCGTCGTATCCGCTCTTCTTGTTGAGAAAATAAATTTGGACAAAGGCAAAGAGAAATAATCGTCGCTCTTAAATCTCTTTTTACAAAAACATTCCCCTCGCAAAAATCTGTCTATGTCCGATTTTCCGCAAAAACAGTTTTTCACCCCGTTTTGTAAACAAATAATTGCATTTATTTGTAGTTTTTGCAACTAAAGGTTACAAAAAACGCCCTCCGCAGAACAAAAAATCAAAAAACGATATCGCTCAAATCTTTTTTGCTTTTTTTCAAAAAGGTATTGACAAAGCGCTTTTATTTTGTTATAATAATCTGCGTCACGAGGAAATATCCTTAGACTTGCTGCTATGGCTCAGTTGGTAGAGCACATCCTTGGTAAGGATGAGGTCCCCAGTTCGAATCTGGGTAGCAGCTCCAGACACCCCCGAGGTTTTATGTGCCTCGGGGCTTTGGTTTTTAAAAGAGAAATCCCTACCCACCATGTTTTTTTGGGGGTGTCGGGAGATGCTATTCCATAGAGAGGTGGGCTTTGTCGCAATTAGTACAAAACCACGCAAAAACACATTATACACTCCAAAGCACATTAAAAAGATACACTTTTTTACACAAGTGCGACAAAATCCAGTTCGCTACTTTCGCCATCCCACGATTGATGGCGAACATCTGGGTTTTTCTCGCCGTCCCCCAGATGGGGGCAAGAGAAAATCGGCGAAAGACACCCCCGAGGTTTTATGTGCCTCGGGGCTTTGGTTTTTAAAAGAGAAAACGAGCAGACACGCAATACCGAATCAAGCGGTAAATGTGTCTGCTCGTTTTCTATTGGCGAAGTTTTTGCTGTCGCAAAAGTTAAGTTGTGATAGGTTACAAAGCAACTTTTGCACAGTGAAGCGGCTCTTTGAGTAAGTGCTTGCACGTCTTTTTGCTCGCCCTGGGTTAAGTTTACCCGCTTTGCCATAGGCAAAACTTCACTCACTAAATGAACTTCACTATCGTAGATAACTTCACTTGCCCGTAAGGGCAAACTTAGTTTTTAGAACAGGGGATTTATCAGTTTTATCTCATCGAGCAGGTTGACACCAAACTTATGGGCAAAGCGGATACCGTCAAGGATATCTTTCTGGTCTGCTACGTGTCTGGGCATATGTGCGTCAAAGCCAAGCACGGCATCTGCTCCGAGCCTGCCTGCTATCTCCCAGAAATCCTCTCTCGGATAATATCTGTTATCCCTGATGCCGTTGAGGTTAATTTCAAGCGGCATATTAAGTCTTTTTGCCTCTTTGATAAGGCGGGTAAACTCCTGCCTATACAGGTCACGGTCGCCTACAAAGTTCAAAAGGTCGGGGTGAGCAAACATAGAATATCTGCCGGTATTCATCGCCTCTATCAAACTATCAACATAGGCGGTCAAGCGACGGGGCGACTCGGTTTTTTCAAAGGCGTAGAAGCAATCGTCCTCGCCCTCGTTGCCTATATGGTGGCCCGCGTGGATAATGTAATCGAGGGGATACTTGCGATATTCCTCAAGAAGTGCGGGAAAATATTTTGGGTAATACTCGGTTTCAAAGCCAATGTATATATCTATGTAACCCTTATACTTCTCGCGAAGGGCAAGCAGGGTGGAAAAATAGTCGCCCATCTCCGAAATATCCATACGCACGTGGGACACATAGTTGTTAGGATATATATACGGGGTATGATCGGCAAAGCCCAGAACGCGAATGCCCTCGGATATTGCCTTCTTAATATACTCCTCCTCTGTTCCGCAGGCGTGACCGCAGCGGTAGGTGTGGTTGTGATAATTACATTTCATCTTATTTCTCCATTATTTAGGCCAAAGAATATATACCGTGATACCCAGCACGACTACGGCAATACCAAGAACCACCAAGGCTATGTTTCTAAGTTTGCGGAAGAATGCGTAGCGCGAAGCCTGACGGAGGTATTTGGAAATAGGGTCTTTTTTGCGAGAGAGGTCGCTACGAAATCTGGTAATCCACCTTATGTCATCGCCCGCAAGTTCGTCGCTCTTTTTTACCGCGCCCGGCTCGTGGGCAAAGCGATTTCTCAGGTTTCTGTACCTGACGAGTTTCGGCAACACCTCGTCGCGATCAGGGGCAAATCGAGCGTTGTTAAGGCGGCTTATATATTCCGTGACACCCCCCGTAACAAGACCAAACTTGTCACAGCAAAGCCTGTCGATATCCATAAAAATATTCAGGAAATTCTCATTGATGCGTTTGCTCACGCTCTTCTCCTCCCTTTCTTTCTATTCCTTATTATTCTACTACAAATATTCGCTTAAATCAAGAGCAAATACCAAAAATCACATATTCCCACCTATTTTTTTAGGGTTCTTCGCCTATTTTACCACATAAAGCATTAAATAAACTAAAATATTATTAAAATTCTAACAAACCTCTTCCCTTTTTCGCTTCTTTATGCTATAATTGCTTTGAATTGGACAAAATAAACTAAAAGAGTGAGTGACTACTTATGACGGTTTTTACAATTCTTAACATTATAGTTATAGGCCTTATCGGACTTTGCTATTTTTACCAGATAGTCTATATCTTTATTTCCTATCTTGCGAAAAAGAAATCGCCCGAGGCGAAGAAAATCAACAGAATAGCGGTTATGATTTCGGCAAGGAATGAGGAAAACGTAATACAGGGACTTATTGCCTGTCTGAAAGCGCAGGACTACCCACAGGATATGCTCGATGTGTTTGTTGTTGCAGACAATTGCACAGACACTACGGCAGACGCCGCAAGGGGGGCAGGGGCGATTGTCTATGAGAGGTTTAACAAGGTGGAGGTCGGCAAGGGCTTTGCCATAGACTTCCTCTTAAAGAAGATTGCCGAGGACTACGGCAAGGATACATACGACGCCTACCTTATCTTTGATGCGGACAACCTGGTAGAGCCCGACTTTGTTACCGAGATTAACAAGACCTTTAGCCAAGGGTACGACGTTGTTACAAGTTACCGCAATTCCAAAAACTACGGTGACAACTGGCTCTCTGCCGGACAGGGTATGTGCTTTATGCGCGACTTAATACTCCTTAACCGTGCGAGAATGGCTATCGGTGGATGCACCTTCGTTGCGGGAACAGGATTTATGTTCTCTTCCGCCATTCTTGAGAAAATTGGCGGCGGTTGGCCTTTCCACACCCTTGTCGAGGACGGCGAGTTTACCACCTACAATGCTATAAACGGCACGAAAATGGGTTACTGCGACACCGCTCGTTTCTATGATGACCAGCCTACCAAGTTTGGACAGTCCTGGAATCAACGACTTCGTTGGTGCAAGGGATATTTGCAAGTTCTGGGTAAATACGGTGCCGACCTGTTTCGTGGCATATTCTCCCGCAATTTCCTCTCTTGCTTTGATATGGCGATGTGTATAGGTCCTGCCTATTTCCTCTCCATACTTGCTGTTCTTCTTAACCTCGTCGGCTCGGTAGTTTCCGCCTGCCTTGGCGAGTCTATCCCCTCTATACTTATCGGTATGGCTATAAGTATTGGCGGCGCGTACGGAGCACTCTTCATCTTCGGACTTGTCCTTACAATTTCCGAGTGGAAGCATCTGAAGGCATCTCCGTTTAAGAAGATACTATATATGTTCACTTTCCCGATATTTATGTTCTCATTTATTCCTATTGCCTTTGTGGCGCTCTTCAAGCGCGAGGTTGCCTGGACCCCCATCGTTCACGAGGCTACCGTGTCTATGGACGACCTCAAATAAGTTAATTGAACAGATATTATATGGATAGTCACCAAAGTGGCTGTCCTTTTTCTGTGCAAATTGACCTGTGTCAAATATATTTACTTTATAAAGATGTTATGCTATAATAGACTAAAGAGTGTTCTGATGTTTGCTCTGCATAAACACCGCATTTCTAAATTTGGGAGGATTTTGTTATGAAAAAAACGGTTGCCTTGCTTTTCAGCATATTGTTTTTGTTTTTGTTGGCTTCTTGTTCTCACGAGCATAACTATGGCGAGTGGCGAGTGACAAAAGAGCCTACCTGCACCGATCGGGGTAGCAAAGTACGTGTCTGCGATTGTGGTGAAAAAGAAACCGAGAGCATAATAGCAAACGGACACACTTCCTCGGATTGGATAATAGACAAGGACGCTACCTGCAACGAAACAGGCTCAAAGCACAAGGAATGTACCGAGTGCGAAGAAGTGCTTGAAACCGAAGAAATAGCAAAACTTACAACCCATACCCCTGCGAGTGCCGTGGTGGAAAACACCGTGGACTCCACCTGTGAAAAACTCGGCTCTTATGACGAGGTTACATATTGCTCGGTTTGTGGACTTGAACTTTCGAGAGTAACAAAGGAAATTCCAAAGAAACCTCATACCCCCTCGGATTGGATAATTGACAAGGACGCTACCTGCGAAGAGGTCGGCTCAAAGCACAAGGAATGTACCGAGTGCGAAGAAGTGCTTGAAACCGAGGAAATAGCAAAGTTAACTACCCATACCCCCGCAAGTGCCGTGGTAGAAAACACCGTGGACTCCACCTGTGAAAAACTCGGCTCTTATGACGAGGTTGTGTACTGCTCGGTTTGTGGACTTGAACTTTCGAGAGTAACAAAAGAAATACCAAAGAAACCTCACACCCCTTCGGGC
>JAZUPL010000095.1:0-84520 GCA_045605175.1 Eubacteriales bacterium
GAATACTTATCAATTGAGGAACAGCTACTACCTTTGACAAGGCGTTAACTGCTTCGTACTAAGGATTTGAAGCAACAAAAAAGGACACCGTGTGGTGTCCTTTTTTTGTATTGGCGACTCGGATGGGGCTCGAACCCACGACCTCCAGCGTGACAGGCTGGCGTTCTAACCAACTGAACTACCGAGCCAGGTATTGGTGGGAGTTAACGGGATCGAACCGCTGACATCCTGCTTGTAAGGCAGACGCTCTCCCAGCTGAGCTAAACTCCCATATGGAGCGGATTACGGGGCTCGAACCCGCCACCTCCACCTTGGCAAGGTGGCGCTCTACCAAATGAGCTAAATCCGCATATGGTGCCTCCGGTCGGAATCGAACCAACGACACGGGGATTTTCAGTCCCCTGCTCTACCAACTGAGCTACAGAGGCAAATCTCTAATTTGCACGGAAATGGCGACTCGGATGGGGCTCGAACCCACGACCTCTAGCGTGACAGGCTAGCGCTCTAACCAACTGAGCTACCAAGCCATCTCCGTAAAGTGGATAAACCACTGGTGGAAAGTACAGGGCTCGAACCTGTGACCCTCTGCTTGTAAGGCAGATGCTCTCCCAACTGAGCTAACCTTCCGTTAAATGCTTAACTATTATATCAAATGATTTTTGCTTTGTCAATACCTTTTTCAAAAAAAAATAAATTTGTATTGTCGGGCGATATGGGGCTTAAAATCTAAAATGTCTTTAATTATAAAATATTTAATTGACTTTATTGCTTTGATATGCTACAATATACTATAATGATAAATATATGCAAAAATTTGTTCTGCACAAAATAAAGGAGTAGCGAAATGCTAAAGGTAGAGAGAATAAGCGTAATGAATATGGAAAACGCCATAAGAGGAGCAAGAAATCCCCTCAACAGTTGGGCGAGGACCGATAGTTATTACGACGAAAAGGGGAATTTTGTCCTTGGCGAAAACGACCTGTCGCTTGCGCGCAGACTTGCCGTGGCAGGAAGCGACCATCGTAAGTTCCTCCGCCAGATTATAGTGTCTATGGATATAACCGCACCACTTTATTGGTGGAAGGAGTTTGACACTTACAAGGTTGGCACGGTTGCTAATTCCACCTCCACAATGCACAAAATACAGGCAAAGCAGTTCGTGCGTGACGATTTTTCTCACGATAGACTCACCGAGTCGGGGCTTCTGGCTCTTGACTCGCTTATCCTTTTCCTTGAAGAGGAGCGTCTTAGATTCAACGAAACTAAGGAAAAGTCGCATTGGCACAATATGATACAACTTTTGCCCTCGTCCTATAATCAGTTGCGCACAGTTACTATGAACTACGAGGTTTTGATAAATATATACTACGCACGCAAAACCCACAAACTTGCCGAGTGGCACACGCTTTGTGATGCTATTGCGACGCTGCCTTATGCAAAAGAGTTGATTTTGGTCAAGGAGCAGTAATGAGCATATTCGACCTTTTCAAACAGATAGAAACGCGGTCAGATACCACTGGGATAGGCTATATAATAGTAGGCCTCGGCAACCCCGGCGACAAGTACAGTGATACAAGGCACAACGCAGGCTTTATGGCTATTGACTATATTGCCGAGAAGTTGGGTGTGAAGATCGACCGTGCGAAGTTCCACTCCCTTGTTGGCGAGTGTCGCATAGGGGCAGAACGCGTGCTTTTGGTAAAACCGCAGACCTTTATGAATAATTCCGGTGTGGCGGTATCCGAAGTCGCCTCTTTCTACAAGATACCACCCGAAAAAATTTTGGTGCTTCACGATGAAATATCCTTTGACCCCGGTATGTTCCGTATCCGTCGCAAAGGCTCTGCCGGCGGTCATAACGGACTGAAAAGCATAATAACCTCTCTCGGCAGCGAGGACTTTCCAAGGATAAAGATAGGGGTCGGGAAAAAGCCAAATCCCGAATATGACCTCGCCGACTGGGTGCTTGGAAAAATGCCGAAGGCTGATAAAGAGCAAATAGAGGGTAAGTTTGAAGATGTCAGGGTGGCCTCCGAGATGATAGTCGGTGGGGATATCGAGTCTGCGATGTCCAAGTTTTCGCATTGATATATTTTTTATAAAGGTATAACAAATGAACATTTCTTCTCTGATTCGACAGGACGGCGAGTTTTTAGCCTCGGTCGAAACTATGAGGGATGCGTTTTCCAAAAACCTGCCACTCCCGATTGCAATAAACGGGTTGTCTGGGGGTGCTGAGGACGCTTATCTCATAGAAGCGGTGAAGGAGGCGTGTCGGTTAACAAAAACCGTGTTAGTCCTGGTGGGCAACGAGGAAGAGAGAGAGCGGGTTTGCTCGCTTCTTTGTAGCCGGGGGGTAAACGCACTCTCTTACAAAAGCCGCGATTTAGTATTCTATAATATTTATGCCTCTCACGACATAGATCGAGAGAGGCTTTCGGTGCTTTATTCGATAAGCGCGGGTGAGGTTGAGTGTATAGTAACCACACCTGCCGCCGCCCTTTCGGTAACAATGCCAAAGGAAATGTTAAAAGCACTATCCTTGAAAATCGAGGTGGGGAGCGAGTTTTCGCCCACCGACCTTACCGAAAGACTGGTATCACTTGGCTTTGCCCCCTCGGTGGCAGTAGAGGGCAAGGGACAGTTTTCTAAAAGAGGCGGCATACTTGACCTGTGGGGTGCGGATATGGATGAGCCCATCCGTGTCGAGTTTTTCGGTGACGAGGTTGACAGAATAGTAGGTTTTGACCCCCTGACACAGCGTAGCACCGTGTCGCATAGCGAGGTTTTGCTTCTGCCTGTATGCGAGGTTGTGGTGTCAAAGGATGCAAGGGGAAGAATAGCCGCCGAGATTGAAGACCTGTTAAAAAATGATACAATATCAGAAGAAATAAGAGAAAGACTTAACAGAGAAAAGACAGCCACCGAAAGCGGTCTTGAACTTGGATTTCGTGACAAGTATTTAGGTATAATATACGAAAAGCCTGAGTGCCTATTCTCATATTTTGAAGATAGAACGGTAATATTTAACACGGGTACACTCCAGTGCCGTGAAAATGCCGAATCTCGGATAACGAGAATAAAAAACGATACCGAAGGAATGATAGCCCACGGGGCAGTTTCCGCCAGGTGTTGTAAATATATATTTACATTAGACGACTATCGCCGTCGCCTGGACGAAAACCTGACAATTCATATTAACAATTTTGCGGGCGGTATAGGCACTACTAAATTGTCGGGGCTATTTGGCTTCCGTTCTCGAAGTGTTGTGTCCTACGGCTCAAATATGAAGATGCTCTTCGAGGACTTGGTAGGGCTTTGTCGAGGTATGTATCGCGTTTTCCTGTGCTCCGAGAATAAGCAAGGCAGGGATTCCTTAAAGGACGCCCTGACTGAGGAGGGCTTTACGGTAGCAGTCTTGCCCGAAGACGGGGAGGTTGATATAACCCACCTGGCAGGCGGTGTAATTTATCTTACACTTGGTGACTTTGTAGGCTTTGACCTGATTAATCCCCGCATTGCATTGCTTTCCATGGCTCAGGATAAGGGCAGAGCACTAATGGCAAACAGACGCAGACAACGCACCCTTAGAAGGGCGGGCGGAACAAAGCGCCTTATGTCCTACGCAGAACTGTCGGTGGGCGACTACGTGGTTCACGCCAACTATGGTATAGGAATGTTCGAGGGCGTCGAGGCGGTGACGGTTGACGGAGTTACACGCGACTATATAACTATCAGGTATGCAGGCACGGATAAACTTTTTGTCCCCTGCGACAGGCTTGAAAACATTGGAAAATACATTGGAGAGAAGGACAAAGACGGCAAGGTAAAACTCTCCCGTATGGGTGGAACAGAGTGGCATAAGGCAAAGAGCAAGGCAAAGACCGCCGCAAAGGATATTGCCAAAAAACTTATCTCCATATATGCCGAGAGGCAAAAATCCCCTGGCTTTGCATTCCCGAAGAACACCGAAATGGAGGACGAGTTTGACTCCTGCTTCCCATTTGAAGAAACCGATTCTCAACTTGTGGCAATAGAGGAGATAAAGCGGGATATGGAGAAGTCCGCCCCGATGAACAGGCTCCTGTGCGGAGATGTAGGTTTTGGCAAGACCGAGGTGGCTCTGCGTGCCGCTTTCAAGGCAATTCTTGCAGGCAAGCAGGTGGCTCTGTTAGTGCCAACCACCATTCTTGCGATGCAACACTATCAGACCGCCCTTAGCCGTATGCGTGGCTATCCGGTTATCGTGGAAATGGTTAGCCGACTCAAAAAACCGAAGGAACGCAGGGATATTCTTGAAAGAACGAAAGCGGGCAGGGTTGACCTGCTTATAGGCACTCATGCAATTATCTCTAAGGGCGTGGAGTTTTCCGACCTCGGTCTGCTTATTATTGACGAGGAGCAGCGCTTTGGCGTCGGGCAGAAGGAAAAACTTCGAGATTTGGCAAGAAACGTTGACACGCTTATGCTTTCGGCTACTCCTATCCCGAGAACTTTGAATATGGCGATGAGCGGTATCAGCGATATTTCCGTCCTTGACGAAGCACCCGGCGAGCGTCGCCCTGTGGAAACCTATGTAATGGAGCACGAGGACGATATTATTATGGACGCCATACGTAGAGAACTCTCACGTGGCGGGCAGGTGCTTTATCTATACAACAAGATACAGGACATATACCGGGTGGCATCGAAGATTAGCGATAATATTCCCGAGGCTCGTGTAGCATACGCCCACGGGCAAATGGAGAAGGAAGAACTTGAGGACATCTGGTCGGATCTTGTTGGTGGAATGATAGATGTTCTCGTTTGCACAACGATAATTGAAACCGGTGTGGATCTGCCTGGTGCAAACACCTTGATTATCGAGAATGCCGATCATTTTGGGCTTTCCCAACTTCACCAGATAAGAGGGCGAGTGGGCAGAAGCGAACGACAGGCGTACGCATATCTGACCTTCCGCGCAGGAAAGGCGCTTGGCGAACTTGCAGAAAAAAGGCTCGCCACGGTCCAGGAGTTTGCCCAGTTTGGTGCGGGCTTTAAGATTGCCCTGCGTGACCTTGAAATCAGGGGTGCAGGAAACCTTCTGGGGGCGGAGCAACATGGATATATTGAGAGCGTCGGCTATGATTTATATGTAAAACTACTCTCCGAGGCTATTCTTGAAGAAAGGGGAGAAAGTCAACCCGAACGCTTTGAATCTACCGTAGTTATAAATTTGTCGGCACATATTCCGGACTATTACATCGCTTCCTCTGCATCGAGAATGCAAATGTATAAAAGGATAGCAGATATAAGCACCATCGAGGACAGGGACGATGTAATGGATGAGTTCATCGACAGATTTGGAGATATGCCAAAAGCGGTGGAACGGCTCGTCAATGTTGCTCTTGTTAAGGCGTTGGCAGAAAGGGCAAAAATAAAGAAGGTCGAGGCAAAGGGCGGAAAACTTATATTCATCTCTGACACACCGAGGCTTGATAGTTGGTCCTGTGTTTTTGAAAAATTCAAGGGGCTTCGCTTTATGGGTGTTGGCTCGCCCAACGTGGTGATGCAGGTGAGCAAGGGGGAGGACGTTTGTATTTTGGCGGCTAATATTCTCTCGGAGTTTATAAACGCGCTTGACTGAAAGGATTTGTAATGAAAAAAGAAAATGAAAAAAGAGGCAATACGGGAGAAAAGAAACGCCCCAACCTGCTGCTTTTGATAGTGGCTATATCTCTTGCGGTGCTATTGGTGTTTGGCATAGTGCTCGGAGGTGTATTGATAGCCCGCGAGGTGGCTTCGGTTGCCTCTTTCAAAGGGGTTTATATAGATGAGGGAGTTGCCTGCTTTTTGGCGTCAACCTTCAAATATCAGTATCTTGTAGCCCTTGGCGAGGATGCCTTTGACGGTGAACTCTTCTGGCAAAAAGAGATAGAGGAGGGCAAGACCTACGGAGATATGCTCAAAGAAGAGTGCGAAAATTATATTCGCGGTATTGCTGTTGGCTCGTATCTATATAATATGGTGAAGAGCCTGTCTGCCACCGAGAGAGAGTATCTTGATACAAACACCCGCGAGGTGCTTGAATACAGGGCGAATTCGAGTGTGGCTGAGTTTAACAGGATGAGCGCCGAAATGGGATTTGACTACGACGACTTCCGCGTGGGAACAGAACTTATATACAAGGCGGTTGCGGCGAAAAACGCCCTATACGGTACCAACGGCAGCGAACTAAAAAACGGTGGCTACTTTGGTGATACAAATCTCTATTTCGATACATTTTCCCGTGTTGGAATGTTGATAATAAGGACGGAGGAGGACTTCGTTATTGAAAACGGCGAGGTTGTCCGTGATTCCTACGGACAGTACAAGACCTATATGCTCTCTTCCGACGAGAGGGAGGAAAGAGAGGGGGATATTTCCGAAATTCGCAGGCTTATCGAGGGTGCATATAAGGACCAGGATGAGCAAATTAGTTCTATATATTTCTCCGAAATGTTGGAAAAGTACAACTCCTATGACGATTTTAGGGAGTGCGGCTATTACTTTAGCAATATGTCCGAATACACCGCAGGCTTTGCCCTGGAGGTAAACGAGCAAAACGGCTTTGAGGACGGTGTCGGCGACGCGGTAGTAAAATTAAGTATGTCGCTTAACCCCGAGGAATATGGCGAGGTAGAGTATTCGGGTGGGGTAATCTTCCTATATAAGATGTCCCTTGACCCCTTTGCCTATCTTAACCCCGACTACGAGGTGTTCTTCACCGACTTTTATCCCGATGCGGCAAACTACCTGTTTATGAAGAGTCTTGACGAGTATTCTCCGCTTGTAAATGTCAAGGACTCCTACTATGAAATAGATGTACTCACCCTGCCATACAACAGTCAGTTTGTAATTAAGGGTACTGCATAATTTAACACGCCTGGCGCTTGGTTACACAATGTAAACAATTGTTATAATTATGATGTCGCCTGTGTGGGAGTGCTAAAAATAAAACTTTGAAAGGTATAGGAAATAAACCTATACTGTGTTTGAGGTCTACTGAATGAGCAAAAAACAAGAAAAATTTATAGTTACGGGAATGAGTTGTGCCGCCTGCTCAGCGAGGGTTGAGAGGACGGTTGGCAACCTCCCCGGCGTCTCTTCCTGCTCGGTTAATCTCTTGACAGGGGATATGCTCGTCGAGGGGTCTGTTACCCGTGATGAGGTTGTTAGTGCCGTAAGGTCTATCGGCTATGATGTAAAAGAGCAAAAGGGCGAACAAGGCAGAGAAACACCCGACCGTGAGAGTGGGGCAATTCTTGCTCGGCTTGTTGCATCTGCAATAATTCTCCTGCCACTTATGTATCTGTCTATGGGCGGAATGTTGGGGCTTCCCACACCATCTTTGTTAATAGATAATCCTATTATTGTGGCACTTTTGCAAATGCTTCTATGTGCAGTTGTGCTCGTTATCAATCAAAAATTCTTCATAAGAGGTTTTTGGGGTGCAATAAGGCTTGCGCCTAATATGGATACACTGGTTTCGCTTGGCTCGGCGGTGTCCTTTGCGTACAGCGTGTATATTGTCTTTTTGATGGCTTTTGACAACTCTCACGGAGGTCATTATCTACACGAGTTGTATTTTGAGTCGGCGGCAATGATTTTGGTGCTTATCACCCTTGGCAAACTGCTTGAATCGAGGGCAAAGGGACGCACCACCGACGCAATACAAAGTCTTATGAGCCTGTCGGCAAAGACGGTGACGGTGATTCGCGAGGGCGAAGAGATTGAAATTCCCCGTGAGGGGCTACGCGTGGGCGATGTCTTCATAGTAAAACCGGGAGAGAGAATAGCCACCGATGGTGTGGTAATTAGCGGTGAGAGTGCGGTGGACGAATCTGCTATAACAGGCGAGAGCCTACCTGCCGATAAGACAGTGGGAAGCACCGTGACAGGAGGTACGCTAAACTCGTCGGGCAGACTTCTTTGCAGGGCGACAAAGGTGGGCGAGGAAACCGTACTTGCCGAGATAATAAAAATGGTAAAGGACGCCTCTGCTACCAAAGCACCTATCGCAAGACTTGCCGACAGGGTGTCGGGAGTGTTTGTCCCCGTGGTGCTCGGTATATCGCTTTTTACACTTTTTGGCTGGCTTGTTGCAGGTGGCGGGGTAGGGAATGCTATATCCCACGCAATAACAGTCCTCGTAATTAGTTGCCCTTGTGCCTTGGGACTTGCCACTCCCGTTGCTATTATGGTGGGTACAGGTGTTGGTGCAAGGCGAGGAATACTATATAAAAACGCCACAGCCCTTGAGGAATGTGGCAGGGTAGATACGGTTATTCTCGATAAGACGGGCACTATAACCAAGGGTGAGCCTGTGCTTACCGACGTTGTAGTAAGTGACGGCGTGGATGAGGAAGAACTCTCGTTGGTTGCCCTCTCGCTTGAGAGGTTTAGCGAGCACCCCGTGGCAAAGGCGGTGGTCGCAGGTCTTGGTGATAAAAAGGCTTATGAGGTTGAGGACTTTGAGGCCTTGGCGGGCAGGGGCGTGTATGGAAAAATAGACGGAGAACCCTGTTTTGGAGCAAGTATTGAATATGCAAAAACGCAAATAATTGTTGACAAAACGACCGAGAGCGTTTGTGGCAGACTCTCTGATGAGGGAAAGACACCTTTGGTATTTTCAAGGGGAGGCAAACTGCTCGGTGTGCTCGGTGTTGCCGATGTGGTAAAGCAGGACGCCAAAGAGGGAGTGGACAGACTTCGCTCGCTTGGCCTTTCGGTGGTGATGCTCACGGGGGACAACGAGAGAGTCGCAAGGCAAATTGCCACCGAGGTTGGTATAGACGAGGTGATAGCAGGAGTTTTGCCAAGTGGCAAGGAGTCGGTAGTCCGTGGGCGAATGGAAAACGGCAGAGTCTGTATGGTGGGTGACGGTATAAACGATGCCCCCGCTCTAACACGGGCGAGTGTCGGTATTGCTATCGGTCGAGGCACCGATGTGGCTATTGATTCGGCTGGTGTAGTTTTGATGGGTAAAGGGCTTTCTGATGTTGCAACCGCTATTGAACTTGGTAGGGCTACTCTTCGGAATATAAAGCAAAATCTATTCTGGGCATTCCTATATAATATGATAGGCATTCCGCTTGCAATAGGACTCTTTGGGCTTACGCTTAACCCGATGTTTGGCGCAGCGGCTATGAGCCTGTCGAGCGTGTGTGTCGTGCTTAACGCACTTAGGCTAAATCTTTTCAAGCCAAGAAAACACATAGAAACGAATATTGGTCAAACAGAAATACAAATTCAAGAAAACGAGGAAAAAGAAATGACGAGGGTAATCAATGTTGAGGGAATGATGTGTCCGCACTGCGAAGCGAGGGTAAAGGCTACGGTTGAGGCTATCGAGGGTGTCAAAGAGGCGTTCGCTTCACACAAGGACGGTACCGTTACCGTTACTCTTGATAAAGAAGTCGAGGCAGGCGTAATAGAGTCGGCTATCACTGCCCAAGGCTACAAGGCGCTTTGACTTTAGTCAGATAATCCTGATGCAACAGGGGGCTTTGTTTTAGACAGTCAACCAAAGAAAGAGGGTTTCTGGCTAAAAAATACAGAGAGCAAAGCGCCTTTAGAAAACATAAAAAAACGAGCGAATACAAACGTATTCGCTCGTTTTTTGCCCCATATCAAAGGAGCAGATAAAGGCATATAAGGGGCAAGCCCCTGTGAAGTCATAATAAAATCAATACTTTTCTATATAATCTGCGAAATTACCCCAGGTGTAGTGCTGGGTGTAGGTTGAGTAGGCTTCCGACTCTATCTTGATGTCAATGTCATCGGTGCCTGTAAGCATATTGTTACCGCATACGATATCCACACCCGGTGCCATCTCGGCAACTATATAAAGGTCGATATCTGTGCCGGCAAACGCGCCGTTGGAGAGGTTGAGAGGATAGGAGGTCTTGCCTATTACAAACGCCTCAAGGTTGGTGGAAGCCTTAAAAGCCTCGGTAGCAATGTTGGTAACACCCTCGGGTACAAAGAGGACGGATTGCTTTTTTCCCTCGTCGGTGAGTCCTGTGATGCTCTTTACATCCCCCTCGGTTTCGTAGGTGAAATACTCTACATTCCCCATAATAGGCGCTATAAAATCACCAGGTGTGAGGTCGGATTTGTTAATAGTGGCACCGTCCACGGTGTAAATTCCCTCCGACTCGGTGAATGTAGTGGAGGTGGCAGAGCCGTCCTTAACGACTATGACTCCGTCCTCGGTGAAAAAATAGCCCACGCCACCCGAGGTGAAATAGCCTTCAATATCCTCTTCAGGCGCTCCACACGAAACGAGCGAAATAAGAACGAGCGAAATAAAAAGCAAAAGCGACAGTATTTTCTTCATATTAACCTCCTTAAATATTCTTTACAATCTTATTATACAATAAAGTCGGCGGTAATGTCAAACGTCAAACTGTACGATTTTTTTGTTGCACTTTGCATAAAGGTAAGCGTTGGGGTCTTGTTGCGTTTTTCTGTGTCAGGCATTTTTTTGTCTTCTGTTTTTGTAGAATAAAAAGCCTATAAGCATAATAAGAGTAAACACCCCGAGGTAATATAGCGTTTCTAATCGGTAGGCGAGCGCCGCACAGTAAAGCATAAACAGGGAGGAAAGTGTAGCAAGCATAGGCAGGACAAATCGCTTTATCGGGGAGAGATTTTTCCCACGAAAGGGCAGTGTGAGAAAGATAGGAACAAGGGCAGAATACAGGGTGATAATAGGCAGTTCATCATGCTCAAAAGAGAGCCATTCGGGCAACAGCCGCCACACAAAGCCGAACTCCCATTGAAATAGCCAAATGGTGGATACAACAAGACCGAAAAGCGAGGAGTTGACAGGCACTCCGCTTGTGTCATCGACTCGGGAAAACAGTGCAGGCGACGGTCCTCGCCCTCTCTCTGCCAGGGCGAAAATGCCGCGAGAGCAGGCGAGGGAAAGTCCGACGGTCGTACCAATACAGGATATGGCTACAAAAAGGTAGAAAAATCGACCGAGAGCAGCATTGTTGAATAGCAGGGTTGTGAAGGCGGATAACGATAGTCCGTTGCCCGATGCGAGTATCTCTTCTCGCGAGAGGACGCCACCGATGCCAAGAATATAGGATAGATATACTCCAATAACCAAAAGCAGTCCGAATACGAGGGCAAGGGGAAGGTTTCGCCTTGCATTTTTTATCTCTTTCGCCACGGCGCTGACCGCTATCCATCCCTCGTAGGCAAAGGCAAAGGCTACAATACCTCCTATCACCCCACTGCCCGAAATACTCGACACGCCCCCTCCTGAAAAATGTCCGATAAGGTTGCCCGAGAACACTCCTATAAGCGAACCTACTATGCCAAGCAGCAGCAAGGGGACGAGTTTTATTCCCGTCGTTGCAACACCAAGCGAGGCGGCAGAGCGAGGAGCAAGCGAGTTAAGTGCAAAGGCAAAAATTAACACGCCCCCGCTTATAAGCAGTTCTGCACCCGTCTGTTTGATGCCGAAAAGTTCGGTAATATAGGTTCCGCTTATCCTTGCCAGTGCAGAGGTCATAGTGGGATAAAATACGGTGCTGACAAACCACCCGAGCAAATATGCGTATCGTGGGCCTATTGCCACCTCGGCAACCCTCACAAGACCATCGCCCAAGGGATACACCTCGCCGAGAGAGGCAAAGGTCAGGGCAACTATCAAAACTATTATACCGACAGCCCCCACAGAGAGCAAAGCACCTAAAAGATTGCCGTCCGCTTCCATGAAAAGTTTGGGGGCTTTGAAGAAAATTCCCGAGCCTATAACCACTCCCACGACCATGCAAAAAGCCTGAAAAAGACCGTATTTTTCCTTTATTTTACCGTCCATAATATTCCCATTTTCTTTTTTTGCTTATCTTTCCTTTTTGTTCTTAAAATTATACCCAAATAGGATGCTGTAAAAAAAGAAAAAGCGATACTTGTTGATAGTAAAAAAGTAAATATTTATTTACATTTTCTCGGCATTATTTGTTTTTCTTAGTGCAAGGGGAGTCAAACCGTAATGCTCACGGAATATACGGTGGAAGTAGGATTGGTTATCGTAGCCGACAGAGCCTATAATTTCGCCTATGGAGAGGTCGGTTTCGAGGAGCATTTGCTTGGCCTTTTTAAGCCTTACCTCTACGACGAGTTCTTTGAAACTTTTGCCAAAGGTGGCTTTTATAAGTTTTGAAAGGTACGGCTCGGTGAGAAAGAGTTTTTCCGCTAAAGCGACAAGACTTGCACTAAGGTAGTTTTCTTCTATGTAGGAGAGAATTGTCAGATTTCGCTTTTCCGCCTTGCCACGAGGAATACTTCCCCCTTGAAGGCTCGCTCCCCTTTGCTTTGACAGGCAGGAGAGCAACAGGGCAACCGTTGCCTCCATTATAGCCCTGTCACCGTCAGGCTCGGTTAGTTCGATAAGTAGGTTTTCTATCAGATTTTGCGTCCTGTGCCTACCGCCCGAGGCAAAGTGTAGGTACATCGGCTCGCCCCCGCTCCGTCCGTTTTCGTGGAAGAATGGGGAGAATATGGTACGGCTCATCTTGGGCATGAGAGAGGCAATAAATCCGTCCGACATAATTATGTTTACGCCTATGTCGCTCTCTTTTGCCTTCTCGACCGAGTGGGAAATGTGCTTGTTCATCAGGAGAATATCCCCCTCGCAAAGACGTATTCTCTCGCCCTGTACGATGTGGAAAATTTCGCCTGAGAGGACTATCATCATCTCTACATAGTTGTGCCTGTGCAGAGGAAAGTCGGTAAAACGTGTGTGCGTTCTTACGCTTATTCCGCCCGCGCCGTGTAGGCGTGCCTCATTTACAACGAAATCCTCGCTTCTTGAATATATGCTTTTGTCAAGCACCTCGCCGCTTAATATACGGCTTTCCTCTCGGCTCATTATCGCGAGTTTTTCTATTAACTCCTGTTTCATAATACCGCTCCTCCTGCAACCATAAATACCAGAGAACATTTTTGTTCTAATTTTAACATATTTAGCCGTGGAGGTCAACAGAAAATATTAAATTCGGACGGTTTTTAGCATAATTTTAGTTCTTGTTAGATATATAAATATATGTTATTATTAAAATAGTTAAATGCAATCAGTTAAATCTTTATAAACCAAAATGAACGAAAGGAGTGGGAGGATATGAAATATTATCTTGCCATTGACATTGGTGCATCCAGCGGAAGACATATAGTCGGTTGGATGGACGGCGGTATTCTTAAAACCGAGGAGATTTATCGTTTCCCCAACGGTATGGATACGGTGGACGGTCACTTGGTCTGGGACACCGACAGACTTTTCTGTGAGGTAAAGACCGGCATTGGCGAAGCATTTAAGAAATTCCCAAAGATTGAGAGTTTGTCTATTGACACCTGGGGAGTGGACTATGTGCTTATGCGGGGCGACGAGGAGGTAAAGCCCACATATGCCTATCGTGATGCGAGAATGGAGGAGTCTATTCCGAAAGTTCACGAGTTGATTCCCTTCCCGGTTTTGTATAGCCGTACGGGAATAATGTTCAACAAGTTCAACAGTATATATCAACTCTACCGTGATAAGATGGACGGCCGTCTTGATGGTGTTACCGACTGGCTTATGATACCCGAATATCTTATGTATAAACTTACGGGCAACAAGGTAAAGGAGTTTACAAACGCAACCACCGCAGGACTTATTAACGCAGACACCTTGGAATTTGACGATTACATTTTCGCCACACTCGGACTTCCCGAGGCGCTTAAAGCGAAAGTGTATCAGCCCGGCACCACCGTGGGCAGACTTCTTCCTGAAATACAAAAAGAGGTTGGCGGCGACCTTGAGGTCGTGCTCTGCGCCACCCACGACACGGGAAGCGCTGTTGAGGCTATCGAGATGCAGACTGACGCTCCCTACGTTTCCTCCGGCACATGGTCCTTGCTTGGTGTAAAAACGCCACGCGCTATCACCGACGACAAGTCCAGACTATCGGGCTATTCCAACGAGGGCGGTGTGGGCTATAACCGTTATCAAAAGAACATTACGGGAATGTGGATTATCCAGAGCCTTCGCCGTGAGCTTTGCCCCGACCTTGGTTGGGACGAGATTGTCGCGTTGGCAAAGGCGAGCAGTTATACCGAGGTCTTTGACGTAAACGATGACGCTTTTATGGCTCCCCTTAGCATGAAGGAGGCTATTGCTGAGTACCAGAGGGCAAGCGGCAAGCCTGTTCCCGTCAGTGCAGGCGACCTTTTCAATGCAGCATACGTTAGTCTGGCTTACGGCTACAAGGTGGCTATTGAAGACCTGGAATGTAACACGGGTAGGACTTATACCGAACTTTACATAGTCGGTGGCGGAGCAAAGAACGCATACCTCAACTCGCTTACCGAAACCTATACAGGCAAAAAGGTAGTGGCGCTGCCTATCGAGGCTACCGCTATCGGAAATATGATGATTCAAATTAAAAGGAGTATATAATTATGAGCAAGAATTACGAATCCGCAAAGGTTGAATACGCAAAGTATGGCGTAGATACCGAACAGGCTATCGCAAAACTTATGAGTGTTCCCGTGTCGGTGCACTGCTGGCAGGGTGACGACGTAGTGGGCTTTGACAGCAAGGCTGCGCTCTCCGGCGGTATCCAGACCACCGGTAACTATCCCGGCAAGGCTACCACTCCCGAAGAACTTATGCAGGATATGGACAAGGCGTTCTCGCTTGTTCCCGGCGCAAAGAAGTTGAACCTTCATGCTTGCTATGCCATTATCCCCGAAAACGAGCAGGTTGGCAGAGATGCTATTGAGCCTCGCCATTTCGCACCTTGGGTTGCTTTTGCAAAGGAGCGCGGTATTGGTATCGACTTCAACCCCACCTTCTTCTCTCACCCTATGGTAAAGGACGGTCTTACCCTTTCTTCCCCCGACGAGGTAACTCGTAAGTATTGGGTAAAGCACGGTCAGGCTTGCCTTAAAATTGCCGAGTATTTTGCAAAGGAAACAGGCGTTCCCTGTGTTATGAATATCTGGATTCCCGATGGTTACAAGGATATTCCTGCAGACAGACTTTCTCCCAGAGCGAGATTTAAGAAGTCGCTTGACGAAATTCTTGACACCCCCTATGACAAGAGCAAGGTTTATGTCACCCTTGAGTCTAAGGTGTTCGGTATCGGTCTTGAGTCCTACACGGTAGGCTCGGCAGAGTTCTGCCTCTCCTACTCGGATTACAAGGGCATCACCCCCTTGATGGACAACGGTCACTACCACCCCACCGAGGTTGTTTCGGATAAGATTTCCTCGCTTCTTCTCTTCAACGAGAAAATTGCTCTGCACGTTACCCGTGCCGTTCGTTGGGACTCCGACCACGTTGTTATCTTCGATGACGAAACCAAGGAAATTGCTAAGGAAATTGTTAGAAACAACGCTCTTGACAGAGTGTTTATCGCTCTTGACTACTTTGATGCCTCTATCAACCGTGTTGCCGCTTGGGTAATCGGTATGAGAAATATGCAAAAGGCGCTTCTTAACGCGCTTCTTCTTCCCTCGGAAAAACTTGCTGAATATCAGGCACAGTCCGACTTCACCAAGGTCCTCGCGGTTACCGAGGAGTTCAAGACTCTGCCCTTCGGCGAGATTTGGGATGAGTATTGTCAAAGATGTGGCTCGCCCGTAGGTATGGACTGGATAAAGGACGTTGAAATCTACGAGGCAGAGGTTCTCTCCCAAAGATAATTTTGTATGCTATAAAAAACAACCTAAAAAGGTCACGGCTATGTCGTGACCTTTTTCTCTTGCCGAGTTTGACGAAAATAAACGGCCACGCCAAAAATCTTTGATTATCCCTTTTACAATAGAGCGCCATAGACACAGGTTGACTGTCCTTCGTGGTGTTGTATTACAGGTTTAGCCCTCATTTAAGTTTGAATTTCGGGTAAAAAATAAAAAAAGAGCAGGACAAAATAAAAAAAATGATAAAATATTATAAAAGGTATTGCATTTTTGCTTTCTTTATGGTAAAATATCCGTACGATTTATAAGTATGCCTAAATTGGCGTGCGTTTTTATAGTGAAAGGAATATTATAATGGAATTCGTTCTTTTGGCAGTGTTGCTGCTTGCTGCTATTTTTATTATAGTTGCTGTTATTTTCCAGAAGTCCAGTGACGAGGGTCTTTCCGGTGCTATCGCAGGCGGAAACGAGACCTATTACGGTAAGGAAAAGTCCGGTGGCAGAGATAAGATGTGGTTCAAGTGGACTCTTATTGCTTCTATCGTATTTGCAGTAGCGGTTATCGTTGCTTATGTTATTCAGCCCGATTACACCTACGGCTTTGATATCGACTATTGGCAGAGCCTTAGCAGTTACTCCGAACTCTTCAAATAAGATCAAAACCGAAGGCCACTCCTTCGGTTTTTCTTTTTGTGTTTTTGACATAATAGCGCGCGTGTGAGGAAAACTTATGCTAAGGACGGTTTGGTTTTTGGGTTAAAGCAAGACTGCCTGATAATTCTATATAAAGAAAAAGAATAATGAAAAGAAGTAAAAGAACAAACAAAAGTTTAAGAAAATTTATTACTCGTGACCGTATTCGCTCACGGGACGGACTCTACCGCGGACAAACTAAATCTATTGGCGAATGGCAGACGGCAAGGGGCGAGTTCTGTGGCTCTCGCTCGGGCTTTGGCTTTGTCAAGGCCGAGGGGGTAGAGGAGGATATATTTATTGGCGAAGATAAGACACTCGGTGCTATTCACGGCGACGAGGTGGAGGTTCGCTACCGTGAGTACACGGGACGCTCTGGAGAGAAAAAGACCGAGGGGCGTGTCACGAAAATAATGGGCGCAAAAGAGAGGACGATAATAGGTACGCTTTGCTACGAACCGTCCTACAAGCGTGGCAGACGCAGAATGCCCGCCTATTGGTATGTGGTGGC
The DNA here is from genome assembly GCA_045605175.1 of Eubacteriales bacterium. GTDB lineage: Bacteria > Bacillota > Clostridia > Oscillospirales > CAG-272 > UBA1740. The sequence continues at coordinate 16,925 of JAZUPL010000095.1, forward strand.
AGACGATGCCCGTATCGGAATAAGACCTGTGGTCGAGGACCCTCTTGACGGATGCGAGGGCGACAAAGTGCTGGTACTCTTAAAACATAACGGAAACCCTATGTTTCCCGAGTGCAGAATAGTTGCAAACTTCGGCGATTCTATGTCCAAGGAGGCAAACTACGATGCGGTGCTCGTCGAGTGCGGCATACCTGTTGAGTTTTCAGAAAATGAACTCGCCGAGGCAGAGCGTGTGGCAAAAAGAGAGGTTAGCACCGAGGGTAGAGTGGACTTTACAAAGGACACCGTATTTACCATTGACGGCGAGGGCGCAAAGGACCTTGACGATGCAGTGAGCATTAGAAAATGTGACACGGGGTGGCGTTTATACGTCCATATTGCCGACGTTAGCAGTTACGTGGGCGAAAAAACCGCCCTCGACAGGGCGGTAATGTCCAGGGGCACAAGCGTATATTTTACCGACAAGGTTGTACCTATGCTTCCCCAGTCCCTATCAAACGGTGCGTGCTCATTAAATGCGGGCGAGCCTAAATATACCCTTACTGCTATAATGACTTTGAGCGCCGAGGGCGAAATACTCAAAACCGAGGTTGTAAAGTCGGTGATTTGCAGCAAGGTACGTGGAGTCTATTCCGAGGTTAATTCGCTCTTTTCTAAAACCGCAAGCAAGGAAATAAGAGAAAAATACAAACCCGTATCCTATGCCCTTTCTAATATGTATAAACTATACGAGGTGCTTGCCAAAAAATCGGCAAAGCGTGGCGCTATGGATTTAGACATCCCCGAGGCAGAGATAATTCTTGACGGGGACGGAAATCCTGTCGATATACAAAAGCGAGAGCGGGGCATTGGCGAGAGAATGATAGAGCAGTTTATGCTTACCGCCAACGAGGGGGTTGCAAGACTCCTTACCGAAAAGGGAATACCCTGTGTATATAGAGTCCACGCGTCACCGACGGTAGAGCGCATGGTTGATTTAGTCGGGTATCTATACAACCTCGGTCTTGACACGAGAGGGATAGACTGCGAGAATGTCACCACAGGACAACTTTCTTCCATACTTGAAGAGGCAGAGGAAAAGGGGCTTGGCTATCCTGTTTCCTATTCGGTGCTTCGCTCTATGGCAAAGGCGGAGTATTCCGAGGTTCTTTCCTCTCATTTTGGTCTTGGACTTAAAACCTATTGCCATTTCACCTCGCCCATAAGACGCCTCTCCGACCTTGCAACTCACCGAATTATACACAAGGTGCTTTTTGAGGGGCGCGCGGCAAAGTCTATGTCGGGCTATGCAAAGAGGGCGGCGAGGGCGGCAACCGAGTGCGAACTTCGAGCCCTTACCGCAGAGCGAAAAATTACCGATCTTTACAAGGTGATATATATGTCGGAGCATGTCGGTGAGGAGTTTGATGCTACGGTTACTTCTATAACCTCCTTCGGTATGTTTGTCGAGCCCGAGAACACCTGCGAGGGGCTTATCCCCATTTCCGAGATGCCGGGGTATTTCATCTTTGACGAGAAGAACCTGACTATGCGAGATGGTAGTGAAATATACCACCTTGGCGACTCTGTCAGGGTGCGTCTTGAGGAGGCGGATATTACTCGTCTGAAACTTCGCTACGCGCTTTTGCTTTGATTATTGCCGTTGTTGAAAATAGATAGTCAAAACGGATAAATATTGTTTTGTTTTTAGGAAAACCCTTGTAATAAATATAAAAATTCAATGATAAAACGGATTTTTTTGAGGCGAAAATATAACCTTTTGCTACAAGAGCCGTTAATATGGAAGACTAATATGAATTATCAAGTAAAAAATTACACCCTCGGTGCGATTTTCTTTGTGGTGCTGTTGTCTGCGGCATCGACCTTTGGGGGGATAGTCGGTGAGATTATTTACTATCTCGCTTTTCTCCTACCTCTGTTGTGGTGCGTATTTTGTGCAAGGAAAGCACAGGCAGAGCGAGAGCGTGTAAAGGGGGTGGCAGAGCCGCCAAGACATTTATTCTCGCTTACAAAAGAAGGGTGGATAACCACCATACTTCTTTCTATGCCTGTGGTTGCAATAGTGCTTTTGCTCTCTTATTTGACATCGCTTTTGCTTTCGCTCTTCGGTGTGGAGGCGCCGAGTGTTGCCGACGCACCTATTCTTGTTATGTTTCTCGAACACGCAGTAGTACCATCGATTCTTGAGGAGTTGCTTTTTAGGTTTGCGCCACTTTTGTTGCTTGCACCCTATTCTCGTCGGGGCTGCATAATCATTTCAGCGGTTTATTTTGCCCTGATACATTGTAACCTTTTCCAGATTCCCTACGCACTTATAGCAGGGGCGATATTTATTATAGTAGATCTCGCATTTGATAGTGTTTTGCCATCTCTATTTTTGCACTTTATCAATAACGTGGCGTCGGTAATAATGTTAAAATATTGTGCTACCGGTACACCGTTTGTGGTTTATCTTGTTACTATAACTGTGTTGTCCCTAATTTTTATCGCAATCCTACTGTTCAGAAGAAAAAGGATTATTTCGAATTTCGCCTTGGCTTTTGAAAAAGGCGAGGCATTTACCACAATATCCCCCGTGACACTTGCTATACTTACTATTGGAATTGCGTTATTTAATCTCTTTTAGGAGTGGTTTTGAAAATGGAGAATGATAAATTTGATAAAGACGAGGGCTTCTGTAATGAGGAAATTCTGCCTGACACACCTGATGCTACAAAAGCATTAGAAACCCTCGAACAAGCCTATTCCGATACCCACGAACTTGACGAGGACGAAAGATATATGAAAGAGGCTCTTGCGTTAGCAAGGCAGGCGGAAGCAATTGATGAGGTGCCTGTCGGGGCGGTTGTAGTTAAGGACGGGGAGATAATTGCATCTGCTTTTAATACAAGGGAGCATACAAAATGCGCAACCCACCACGCAGAAATTCTCGCAATAGAGGGGGCGTGTAAAAAAATGGGCGGTTGGAGGCTTATAGGTGCAACGCTTTATGTGACAATGGAGCCATGTGCTATGTGTGCCGGCGCGATAATAAATGCAAGGCTCCCCCGTGTGGTTTTCGGCGCGAGGGACAGACGGTTTGGCGCTTTTGGCTCTCTTTTGGACCTTGCCACCTTGCCTCTGAATCACACGCCCGAAATTCGCCCTGATGTGCTTGGGGAGGAGTGCAAGGAGATGTTGTCCTCTTATTTTAAGAAAAAACGCAGTAAGTGACACCCTGTGTCGGGCTTTTCTGTTGAAATTGTTATAGTCTTTTACAAATCTGCAAACAAATATTTACATAAATGCGTTGACTTTTGTTATGTCGGGTTGACGCATTTATTTTTCGCACTAAAATATTTATATTGACAACATATCTGTTGTGTGTTAAAATGGGGATATGAAAAAAGAATATCTTGAATGCGGCCGTGTCGTAAATGCACACGGTGTGCGCGGAGTATTAAAGGTTGAGTCCTGGTGCGATAGCCCAAAGGTGCTCGCCTCAAGGAAGAGGGTTTTTCTTGCCGAGAAGGACGGCGGGTTTAGAGAGATTAGAATCCTTACCTCTTCTGTGAGCGGTGCGCTCGTGCTTTTGTCACTTGAGGGAATAGAAACTCGTGAGGATGCAGTAGCGATGAAAAACACTCTGCTTTATCTTCATAGAGATGATATACCCCTGAAAAAGGGAGAGATGCTTATTGCCGATATGATAGGTCTTTCGGTTATTGATGCAAATTCTGGCAAGGTCTATGGCGAAATTGCAAACGTGACAGATGCCCCACGAGGCAAACTCTATTATATCAAAACTCAGGAGGGGGAGGTTATTTATCCCTCAGGAGAGCAGTTTATCAAGGAGATAGTACCCGACGAGGGAATGTATATTACCCCTATTGCGGGTTTTTTTGACGAAGATGAGATTTGACGTTCTTACCCTCTTTCCCGATATGGTAAGAGGTGTGCTTGACGAGAGCATAATAGGTAGAGCGCAGGAGGGTGGAATAGTATGTATAAATTGCCACAACATCCGTGACTACTCTACAAACAAGCATCGCAAAACAGATGACACGCCCTATGGCGGCGGTAAGGGTATGGTCATGACCTGTCAGCCTATTGTTGACTGTTATCGCAGGGTGCGTGCCGAACTGCCGGAGGGGGAATCGGTGCGAGTTATTTATATGTCACCAAAGGGCAGAATATTTAACCATCAAATCGCAAGAGAACTTTCGGAATATGATAATTTAATTTTCCTCTGTGGGCACTATGAAGGGGTAGATCAGAGGGCTATCGATCTTATCGTTGACGAGGAAATATCCATAGGCGATTATGTGTTGACCGGTGGCGAAATCCCTGCCTGTATCGTTATAGATGCGGTTAGCAGGCTTAAAGATGGAGTTCTCGCTGAGAGTGTGTGCTACGAGGACGAGTCTATTGCCTCGGGCATTTTAGAATACCCTCAATACACCAAGCCCCGTGTTTTTGAGGGGCTTGAAGTGCCACAAGTCTTGATAGGCGGTGACCACGCAAAGATAGATAGGTGGAGGCTTGAACAGGCGGTTAATTTAACACGGGTGCGTCGTCCCGACCTATTGGCGCAACATCCCGAATATGAACAGATGCTCGAACCAAAACCATCTCGCAGAAGAAAAAAGAAAACAGAACAATAGTAAATGACAACATATATTTACAATTTTATGAGAAGGGAGAATGCCAATGAATAAGGAAAGCCTATCTTGTCTTTTAAACGGATACGAAACCGTCAAAGACACCGGAACCGAGCGGTTTTATTGCAAGAGCATTTGTGGCTCACCTAACAAACGCAGCAGGAGCCGTACCGCCAGACGAGTTGATAAAATGGTTGATGCTTTTGCCGATCTGATGTCCTACTCGTCCACGAGAATGTATGGTATGTTCTGCGTTGGTTTTGGTCTTCTTTCTCTGCTTTTGCATTTCATCAAGGAATATTCAACCGATTTTGAAGTGCCGCTTTACGTTCTTTTGCTTGGTACCTTTATTTCCATTTTGGGAGTTATCTTCCTTGTTTTTGATAAGCCTCTTTCCATAGCGTTTCAGGAGTTTAGGCTCACCGATTTTATTCTTTATGAGTTTTTCTGCATAAAAAGAATGCCTAAGAAGGATGATGTTAAGACTATACCTCCTTTCGTTGGTTTAGCAGTGGGTATCCTTCTTGCTGTAATCGGTATTTTTATCCCTTATTACTTTGTAATAGTTACACTTGTAGCGGTGGCATTTTTTATGCTTACGATGCTCTCTACCGAGTTTGGATACTTTGCCACCATCCTCGCTATGCCGTATCTTAGTTATATTCCTTACTCGGATGTAGTTTTTGCTCTGCTTACTCTTATAACATTGCTATCGTTTGTGCGAAAGGTTTTTATGGGAAAGCGTGTCTATGCCTTTGAGCAGTATGACCTGTTCATAGGGCTGTTTCTTATAATTGCCTTTGTATCGGGAATAATTGTAAACGGACAAGACTCGTTTTTGTCTTCGTTATTCCTTGCTGTTATGTCTTCGGGGTACGCCCTTTCGTCCTCGCTTATAACCAACCGCAGGCTTGCCGATTGTATGATGAATTCTATCATAGTTTCCTCTCTGCCTGTTACAGTAATATCCATTGTTCAGGGAATAAGCGGGCTTACCAGAGGTGAGTTTGGCGGCGTAAGCGGTAGTTTTTCAAACTCGGGCGACCTGGCTGTATTCTTGATAGTTTCAGCAATTTTTACGCTTTACTACATTCATGTTATGAAGAATGCGGGCATGAAACTTTTGTATTCTGCCTTTTTGTTGCTTATGATTGTCGCGCTGGTATTTGTCGGCGAAATATGGGTGCTTGTAACAGGGTTACTTGCGCTTTTAGCATACGGTGCTACAAAATTGCAGAAGTTCAGCGGAATTGCTCTTGTCAGCATTTGTGCTTTACCGAGCCTTTTGATTTTCCTGCCTTTGTCATTTGTCAGTCGAATTTCTAACCTTCCTGTTATATCCTTATTGCACCTTGAAGAATATGCAATAAGATGGCAAAACTCGCTCTCAATGATGCTTAACAACATTTTCGTTGGGATAGGCATAGGCCCTGGCTGTTTTTCACAAAGTATAGAGAATTACGATGTGGGTGCAACATATACGGATAGTGGAAGTTTCTTCCTTGGGATAGGTCTTGAACTTGGCGTGTTTGCTCTGGTGGTATTCTTGATTCTGTTTATTATCAGGCTTCGACATAGGTCCCGCTATGCCGCTTTTTTGAAGAGGTCGCAGGTTCGTGAGTTGTCCAAATTCTCGGCGGTGGCGCTGGTGGCTTTGATAGTGTATGGCGCTTTTAACTATCTGTGGGGGAACGCAACCGAAATATATCTGTTTTGGTGTGTTTTCGGTGTATCGAGTGCCGGTCTTCGCATTTCAAGACAAAATTATGATGATTACGTAAGTTATTACAGCGACGGAAGAAGTGACGATTCCTCGGCATTGGACGTGGAACTTGAATAAGATTTAGGCATATTGCATTAAAAAAACATTAAAATATGTAAAAAATCTACTGATATTTTTTAAAAAACTATTGATTTTTCAAGAACTATTTGTTATACTATTTAATACATAAGCCCCGAAGGAGATATTATATGATAACTCGCAATATTACAATAAAGAATAGTGTTGGTCTGCACGCAAGACCTGCAACCTTCTTCATTCAGAAGGCAAACTCCTACAAGTGCTCTATTTGGGTAGAGAAAGAGGATTGCCGTGTAAATGCGAAGAGCCTGCTCGGAGTGTTGTCGCTTGGTATTACACAGAACACCAATATTACCATTATCGCAGACGGTAATGATGAGGCGGATGCTATCGAGGGACTCGTTACACTCATCGACGGTGGTTTCGCTGAAGTATAATTACATAAACTCTTTTCGAGCCTGATTCGTTTTGAATCAGGCTCTTTGTCAAGAGAGGAGAAAAAATGACAGTAATTGAGAGGCTGCGTGACAAGGCCAACTCGCTCCCCGCCTGTCCCGGTGTCTATATAATGAAAAATGCCGAAGGTGAGGTTATCTACGTCGGCAAGTCGAAAAAATTGAAAAACAGAGTAACCTCTTATTTTGTCGGTACGCCTTCAGGCTACAAAACTGCAAAAATGGTATCCTCTGTCAGGGATTTTGATTATATAGTGTGTGACACCGAGATAGAGGCCCTGTCGCTTGAAAATGTTCTAATAAAAAAGTATTCACCGAAATATAATATAAAACTCAAGGACGCAAAGTCCTACCCTTACATCAAGGTGTCGAGGGACGAGTACCCACGATTTAGTGTGACGAGAGAGCGTAAAAGTGACAAGAGCAGGTATTATGGTCCTTATCGTGGAGCATCCGACGCCTACACCGCACTTGAAACCGTGCTTAAGATTTTCGGTCTGCCCACCTGCAAGCGGGTATTTCCAAGAGATATAGGCAAGGATAGGCCATGTATATATCGAGATATGGGCAGGTGTATAGCCCCCTGTGCCGGCGGAGTTGACAGGGAGGAGTATCTTCGCCTTGTCAGGTGTGCCGAGTGGGTGCTGGACGGAAACGTAAAGGGGACTGTTGAGAGTCTTACCGCGCAAATGGAGTTGGCGTCCGAGAATATGGAGTTTGAGCGCGCAATAATGCTCCGTGACAGCATTCGCGCGATAGAGCGCCTGTCCGAAAAACAAAAGGTTGTCGCAGACGCAAAGGTAAACAGGGACGTGTTTGCCATATACACCTCCCCCCTCGAGAGCGTTTTAGCAGTATTGACAGTAAGAGATGGCTTGCTGGTTAAGAAAAACGAGTTTATCCTCTCGCTCGCGGAACTAACAAGTGGCGAGGACGCGCTATCCCTCATAGCCGATTATTACGACACGGGTGGGGGCATACCCCGTGAAGTAATGCTTGATTTTGAACTATCCGAGGAGGATGTCCAACTTCTCTCTGAATATCTTTCCCTGCTTGCTTCGAGGAAGGTTGCCGTTCGTATTCCCTCGCGAGGGGAGGGCAGGGCTCTTTGCGATATGGCGCTTGAAAACGCAAAGGAGGCGGCAAGACAACATCGTCTTGATGTGGATAGAGAGGACAAGAACATAGTTCGTCTGTCAGAACTTCTGGGGCTATCCGAAGCGCCAAAAAGAATAGAGGCCTATGATATTTCTAACATAGGCGACGAGAGTATAACCGCCTCTATGGTGGTGTGGCAGGACGGTAAAATGAAGAAGAGCGACTACCGCTCCTTTACTATAAAGACCACGAAGGGCAGGGACGACTACGCCTCGATGCGCGAGGTTCTTTCTCGCAGACTTGCTCATATCGGCGACGGAAGCCCCTCTTTGGGTGAGAGGCCTGACGTTATTCTGCTTGACGGTGGCATAGGACACGTGCATGCGGTAAGAGAAATCCTTGAAGAAATGGAACTGCAAATTCCGCTTTTCGGTATGGTTAAGGACGAGTTTCACAAGACACGCGCCATAACCGACGGAGATAGCGAAATATCCATAGCAAGAGAAATGGGTGTGTACACAATTGTTTACAATATCCAAGAGGAAGCGCACCGCTTTGCAGTAAAACACACTATGGCAAAGAAGTCGAAAAGCCTGACACGTTCTACTCTTGAAAACATAGAGGGAATAGGCCCGGCCAAGGCGAAAGCATTACTTTCCTCGATGCCACTTGGAAAAATCAAGACCGCGTCGGTAAAGGAACTTTCGGCTATAAAAGGAATTTCGGCAAAGGACGCCGAGAATATTCGTGCCTATTTCGACACAGCAAAACAAAAAGGAAAAAAATAAAGGAGTAATTATGCTCAGAATTATAACAGGAAGCCTAAAGGGGAAAAAATTGTACTCGCTTGAGGGTGAGGCGACCAGACCTACCTCGGACAGGATTAAAGGGGCGATGTTTTCCTCTATTCAATTTGATATAGAAAACAGGCGTGTGCTTGACCTTTTTGCAGGTACGGGACAACTTGGACTTGAGGCGCTCTCGCGCGGAGCATATAGCGTGACCTTCGTGGATATGGAGCGAGATGCTATGGACGTGGTGAAGAAAAACGCCACCCTCTGCGGTGTGTTTGATAAGTGCAGGTATTCGGTTGCCGATTGGCGTAATTATATAAGAAAAGCATCGGGCAGGGATAGGTTTGACCTTGTTTTTATTGATCCTCCTTATGCTATGAAGTGTTGCGCTGACGCTGTGTTGAGGTTAAAGGATTCCGGACTTCTTCTTCCCGGCGCTATTCTGGTTATCGAAAGCGGCGAGGAGCAGGTGGACTTTACAGGAGAGGGCTTCTCCTCTTTTGAGGTTATCAAATCCACCTCTTACGGCAAAAAGACAGCGGTAAACATCCTCCTTTACAGAGGTTGACAAAAGGAAAAACGTCAATTAAACGGAAAAAGTTTTTGATTAGGAAAAAGTTATGTGGGATTTTGGTTTCTTTATGCAGTCTGCTCTGCTTGGACTTGGACTTGCTATGGACGCTTTTTCGGTGTCACTGGCTAACGGACTAAATGAAAATAAAATGAAAATGCACAGAATGTGCCTCGTAGCAGGTGTGTTTGCATTCTTTCAGTTTGCTATGCCTATGATAGGCTGGGTTTGCGTGCATACTCTTGTGTCGGTATTCTCTGCCCTTGAAGAGGTAATTCCCTGGATAGCACTTGCGCTCCTCGGCTTTATAGGTGGAAAGATGCTCTACGAGGGCATCAAGGGTGGCGAGGACGAAGAACCTGCGGCGGTAGGCTTCGCTGCGCTGCTTGCGCAGGGGGTCGCAACCTCTATTGATGCTTTGTCGGTAGGTTTTACTATTGCAAATCACGACCTTATGCACGCTCTTGCTTGTTGCTTGGTTATTGCGGTGGTAACATTCGTTCTTTGTATGGGAGGACTCGCCCTCGGAAAACGTTTTGGCACAAAACTTGCAGGCAAGGCAGGAATACTCGGAGGAGTTATTCTTATACTTATCGGCCTTGAAATATTTATCACGGGCGTTTTCGGACTTTGATGAAATTTATTCCAAGCATTGACAAAAGAAATATTTTAATATATAATATACTGTTGTATAATTTGGAGAATTTATGAGCGTTATTTTGCCCGGCAGTTATGACCCTGTAACGGTTGGTCACCTTGATATTATTAAGAGGGTGGCAGAGCGAGAGGCTGAGGTCTATGTCGTTGTTTTTATCAACGAAACAAAAAAATATAGGTTTTCTCTTGCCGACAGAGTGAAGATGCTTTTGCTCGCCACCGAGGGGCTTGACAATGTTATGGTTTCCTACTCGCTCGGACGGGTTGTGGACTATATGCGAGAGCACGATATTGACAGGATAGTCAAGGGTTACCGTGACGAAAAGGACCTTGAATGGGAGAGATATCAGGCGGAATATAATATGCTCCACGGCGGTTACGAAACCGAGATGGTAGAGTGCTCCCCAGATATGAAAAACATAAGTTCGACTCTCGTCAGGGATAGACTTGCTCTCGGTGAGGATATTGACGGGCTTGTTCCCGATGCTGTGCGTGACTATATAAATGAGATAATAAAAACCGAAAGGACTAAATAAAAATGAAGGCAAGAATTGAAGAGTTGAGGTCTCGCTTCCAGACAGCACTTGGCGCTTGTGCTACGGCGGAAGAACTTGAGACTTTGAGAATAGAGTTCCTTGGCAAAAAGGGGCATATAGCCGACCTAATGAAGGGGCTTCGCGACGTGGAGGACAAGAAGACGGCAGGTCAACTTATCAACACGCTCAAAACCGAGGTTGAAACGGCTATCACCGAGGCAATAGAGGCGCTTAAAAAAGCAGAGATAGAGGCTCTTGTAAGAAATGCGAAGAAATACAATCCCACCCTCGTTATGGAGCGTGAGTTTGGCTCTTACCACCCCATAACCCTCGCAACCCGTGAGGTCGAGGAGGTATTTACAAGCATGGGCTTTACTATCGAGAACTTCTTCGAAATTGTTGACGATTATCAGTGCTTTGTGGCACTCAATATACCCAAGCACCACCCCGCAAGAGATATGCAGGATACATATTATCTTGAAAACGGTCAGTTGCTTAAGACTCATACTTCTGCGGCACAAAACGCTATTATGAAGAAGTACGGCGCACCGCTTCGCGCAATTTTCCCCGGCAGATGCTTTAGAAACGAGTCCACCGACGCCTGCCACGAAAACACCTTCTTCCAGATGGAGGGTATGATGATAGACGAAAATATCTCTATCTCAAACCTTATCTACTTTATGAAGACTATGCTCTCCGAGGTGTTCAAGAGGGACGTAAAGGTCAGACTTCGTCCCGGCTTCTTCCCCTTCGTCGAGCCCGGATTTGAACTTGACATAAACTGCGAGATTTGCGGCGGTGACGGTTGTCCCTCCTGCAAAAACTCCGGTTGGCTTGAACTCTGTCCCTGCGGAATGATTCACCCCCGAGTTTTGGAAGAGGGCGGTATCGACACCGAGAAGTACACCGGCTTTGCCTTTGGTCTTGGACTTACCCGTCTTGCTATGATGAAGTACGGAGTCAAGGATATTCGTGATTTCAACAGTGGTAGCCTTAAGGCTCTCGGACAGTTCAAGTCCCTGTAAATGCGAAAGAGAGGAATAAAAATATGTTTTTATCGATGAACTGGATAGGAGATTTCGTTGACCTGTCCGGCCTTGACAAAAAGGCTCTGATACACAACTTCACACTCTCCACCGCCGAGGTTGAGGACATTATCGTCAAGGGTGAGGACACCTACGGCGTTGTCGTTGCAAAAATAGTTACGGTGGAAAATCACCCGAATTCGAAGAAACTTCACCTCTTAAAAGTTGACACGGGTAGCGAGGTTCTTGATATTGTCTGTGGTGCGCCCAACGTTAGAGAGGGCATGAAGGTTGCCCTTGCAACAAACGGTGGTGCAGTTGCAGGACACGCAATTTCGGTTGCTACCGTCGGTGGCTACACCTCCTACGGTATGTGTTGCTCGGAGGCAGAACTTGGTATAAGTGACGACAACTCCGGCATCTGGGAAATTACCGACGATATCCCCCTTGGCACTGATATCAAGAGCGTTTATGCTATTGATGACATCATCTTCGAGGTGGATAACAAGTCGCTCACCAACCGCCCCGACCTCTGGAGTCACTATGGTATCGCCCGTGAGTTTGCTACCATAACAGGCAGGGAACTTAAAGTGCCCGCGACTATAAACGTTGATGAATATTCGAGCCTGCCCGGTGTGGCGGTCGAGGTCAAGGCGACCGACCTTGTTTACAGATATTCGGCTATCAAGGTGGAGAACATCACTCGCAAAATCTCACCTGTAAATATGCGCATCCGTCTTTATTATTGTGGCTCTCGCGCTATCAACTTCCTTGCCGACCTCACTAACTACGTGATGCTCGAACTTGGACAGCCTATGCACGCCTTTGATAACAGACGTGTTGACCGCATTGAGGTGCAGACCTTTGCCGATGAAAGAATCTTTACCACCCTTGACGGTGTGGAGAGAAAAATAGACCAAAATATGCTGATGATTACCTCGGGTGATGAGCCTGTGGCAATTGCAGGTGTTATGGGCGGTGATGCCTCCAAGATAGAGGATGACACCACCTCGCTTCTGCTTGAATCGGCTACCTTTGACGGTGTAAGCGTTAGAAAGACCACCACAAGACTTGGTCTTCGTACCGATGCTTCTATGAGATACGAGAAGATGCTCGATCCCGAACTTTGCCGTCTTGCAACCGAGAGACTTCTCGCCCTGCTTGCAAAATTTGACAAGGGTGCAAAGGTTATCTCTTCCTTCACCGACTGCTATGTTAGAAAATATCCCACTATCACGCTTTCCTTCGACAGAAAGTACGTAGATCGTTACACGGGTATCTACATTCCCACCGAGAAGATAGTCACCACTCTTCGCGGACTTGGCTTTGCTGTGACGGTTGAGGGGGACGAGTTTACAGTTACTGTTCCCTCGTGGAGAGCGACCAAGGACGTCACTATAAAGGCGGATATTATTGAGGAAATCACCCGTATCTACGGTTATGACAACTTCGATATATGCACATCTATGTCGGCACTTGCTCCTGTACGCCGTGAGGTGCTGAAGAGCGACGAGGACAGAATGAAGGATTTGCTCGTAAAGAGTTACCGTATGCACGAGGTTCACTCCTACATCTGGTCGGATAGCGACAAGAATGCCGACCTCGGTATATCCACCCCCGAAAACGTCAGAGTTCTCAATGCACAGACTCCCGCACATCAGTATCTTCGTGTGTCGATGATACCCACTCTTCTTTCCTTTGTAAAGGAGAACAGAGGCTACCGTGACGAGTTTGCTATATTTGAGATAGGTCACACCGTCGAGGGACTCCGTGAGGACGGTACCTGCAATGAGCAGAATAAACTTGGCGCAGTTATCTACTCCAAGACCGCAGGCGAGGAAAACCTCTTCCTCCGTATGCGTGACGTAGTAAACGAGTTGTGCGCGGATATTCTTCACCTGCCCGCAGAGTATGTGGCTTGTACCAATGCTTCGGATTATATGCACCCTGTTAACAGTTTTGATATTCTCGTTTCGGGCGAAAAGGTGGGCTATATCGCAGCACCTCACCCCGTAGTGCTTGCAAATGTGGACAAGAAATGTGCGGTTGCATTCTTCGAGATTTCCACCGAGAAGTTCGCCTCGGTAAAGGCGAGGGCAAACAAGTATCGCGAGCCCTCCAAATTCCCCGCAATAGACATCGATATGACCTTTGTTGCCGACATTTCCTCGGTAGTTCTTGACGAGGTTAAGAAGATTGCAAGTGAGAAGGCACAGGGCCTCCTTCAGGACGTAAAGATGAAGGACGTCTATACCGACAGCGAGGGCGTTACCGCACTTACTCTTCGCTTCTCCTTCGTATCTTACGAGAGAACACTCTCAAAGCAGGAACTTCAGCCAGCCACCGATGCCATTGTTGAGGCGCTTGGTGGAATAAACCTCACACTTAAAGTTTGATAAGCAAACGAAATTCTAATTAAAACAAAGAAAAACCGACCGAAATTACTCGGTCGGTTTTTCTTATATATCGGTAAAAGTACATACGGGGATAGAAGATAAATGTGTAAAAATCGATACATACCCCTATGTATTTGAGAAAATGTAAACAAATATTTACTTAATGCGTCAATACCCAAAAGGCAACCGCACCTGCTGCCGCGACGTTTAGCGAGTCAACTCCGTGGGACATCGGTATTTTGGCGGTGTAGTCAGAGGAGGCTATGGTGCTATCCGAAAGGCCGTCACCCTCCGTGCCGAGGATTATTGCAAGTTTTTCCTCGCTTCGAAGCCCCTCGTCGTCGATGCTCACCGAGTTGTCTGTAAGCGCCATTGCAACAGTCTTGAAGCCGAGCGAGTGAAGTTGCTCGATGCCCTTTTTTGGCCAGTCGGCTTTGCTCTCTCCTATTTTAGCAAAGGGGACTGTAAACACCGTACCCATACTTACCCTTACCGCCCTACGGCACAGGGGGTCGCAACAGGTGGGGGTAATAAGCACTGCATCTATGCCAAGAGCCGAGGCAGAGCGGAAAATAGCGCCTATATTGGTTGAGTCGGCTATCTCTTCAAGCACTGCCACTCTTTTTGCGTTTTTGCAGAGTTCTTCCACTGTTTTTGGCTTTGGGCGTTTCATTGCACAGAGAGCGCCCCTTGTTAGTTCAAAGCCTGTCATTTTGGTTAGCACCTCTTTTGGTGCAACGAACACGGGAACGTAGTAGTCCAGGGCAGTGAGCCTCTCAATTACCCCCTCTACCGCACCGCCGAGCAACCTCTCGTCGGTAAGAAGCGACACGGGTACGCATCCTGAGTCCATTGCCACCTCGATTACGGTGGGGCTCTCTGCGATAAATATGCCCTTCTGCGGCTCTAATCTGTTGCGAAGTTGGGCACCCGTCAGGCGAACATAGACGTCAAGCCTTTCGTCATTATAGTCGGTTATGTAGATTATTTCGGTCATTTTAACTTGTTTCTTTCTTAATTAGTTGGTTTGGGTTTGCTTTGTTCGGTGATTTGCTTGGCGTGATTTGCGCACATGATTTGTGGGTTGCTCTTTGAGTAAATGCTTATTTCCTCGGACGATTTTCTTCAATTTTGCGAGCCATTTCACGGGCAACCGCCGCCGAAAGTCGGCATACCTCGGGATATACTGTCCTCGGCATATTTTTGTAAACGTCATCGGCTTCAAGCGTGAAGTCGCCACGGTAGTCTATCTCGCCGAGCGCCTTGCAAATTTCGTCCCAGTTAAGCCTTGAAAGGCCGGGGATAGTGTGCAGGTCACGGATGTAGTCCACGTCGTGGGCGTGAATAGAGCCGAGTCTGTCCTTGCCGAGCAGACGAATAGAATTCTCGGGCTCTCTGCCACAGAGGGCGACGTGACCGAGGTCAAGACACAGGGTAAAGGCTTCTCCGTCGTCAAGCGTGTCAAAATATCTTATATGCTCATATGGGTCTGCGCATACGTCGTCAACAATGCGGTGGTGTATGGGGTGAGTCTGCCACATATTCTCTATCGCTATCTTGACGCCGTATTCTTTGGCGTAGGGTGCAAGTGAACGGTAGAACTCCATATTCATCTTGAAATGCTCTTCCTCGTGGCCGTAATAACGTGGTATCTGTATCGGGTGAATTACAATATTTCGCGCCCCGATAAGCGAGGCAAACTCGATGCAACTCGACAACAGGGGTCGGGTATTCTTTGTATAAAACTCTACGCCACCGCCAAAGGGAGCGTGCATTTGGTTGAAGACGATACCCCTCATGTTTGCCATCTCGCGTATGCTCTTTGCATATTCTCGCCAGTTTTCTTCCTTTATTCTTTCCGAGGAATACATGGTAAAGTCGAGGGCAGGGAAACCCACCTCGCGAAATAAATCGAGCGCCGCCTCCTCGCCAAGGGCAGGGAAAAGCACCTCTGTCTGTGTAGAAAATAGCATATTTGCCTCCTTATTTTTACATAAATATCTTATCATTTAGTAATGACAAAGTCAATATAGCAAAGGAAAAACGGCATAGTAAAGGTTAAAGAAATCGCTGTTAATCTAACATAGAGGTCAAAATCCACTGACAAAAGGATGAAAGCAAGAAAAAGCATACAGTGTGACTAAATCACAGAAAATGTGAGAAAATATTGCTATAATGATGACAAAGAGCAAGAGAATGCTCGTTGAAAGGAGAAATAAAAATGTCAGTACGTATAATAAACAATAGCAATTTTGAAGAGGTTATTTCCTTGGGCAAGCCGGTGCTTGTGGACTTCTATGCCGATTGGTGCGGGCCTTGCCGTATGCTCTCGCCCATAGTGGAAGAGATTGCCAGAGAGCGCGAGGATATAATTGTAGGCAAGGTAAACGTGGATAACGAGGAAGAATTGGCGCGTCGCTTCAATATCTACTCAATCCCCTCGCTCATAGTCTTTAAGGGCGGCGAGCCTGTAAGACAGGCAAACGGAGCAAGACCAAAGGCAGATATTCTGGCTCTTATAGATGGTTAAACCGGCTGAGTTAAAGCGAAAAACACGATGCAAAAAACACCAATAAAACCACAGAACAAAAACACCAAAAAAATCACGGGGCAGGCATAAGTGCCACCCCGTGTAGTGTTATTACGTAAAGAATAATTTGCATTGCATTTGTATGAAAGGCTCCCTCCCGGAGGGAGGCTTAAGACCTCACATCGCAAGTCTGCGTAGGCCTGCCTTGTCAAGAATATGTACTCCCTCGGTGCGTGAGGTAGAAACCAAGCCCTCGGTGGAGAAGTATTTTAACATTCTCGACACCACCTCACGGGCAGAGCCCATATATTTGGCTATCTGTTCCTGGGTGAGTTTGATTTTATCACTGCCCGTCTTTGCCATCTCGTCAAGGAGAAATATGGCAAGGCGCTTGTCCATACTCATAAAGAGTATCTGTTGCATAACCCACATAATGTCAGAGAAACGGGAAAGGGCGGTTTCCATTGTGAATATTTTTACCTCGCTGTACCTGTTGGACAGGTCCTCGTAAGCGCAACCGCCAACCACCAGGCACTCGCTGTTTTCCTCAGCATCTACATAGACGTCAAAGGTCACACTGCTAAGCACACAAGAGGCAGAGAAAATACACATTTCCCCGGGAAACAGACGGTAGAGGGTAATCTCCTTGCCGTCCTCGGAGAGAATATAAAGTCTTAAACTTCCCCTGTTGATAAGGATAACTCCCGTACATTCGTTGCCGTCGTGAATATTCGTCCCTTTGGGGAATGTCATATCAAAGGAGGAACGGAGAAAGGTCTCTCTGTCCCTATCGCTTATTTTATCCCAAAAGGGGAAGGTCTTTTTGAACAATTCCCGCTTTTCTTGTTCGTTCATTTTGTTATCCTCTTTTTCTTCTTTTAGTAAATAAATTTTTCATTTTTTAAGAAAATAGCAGTATCCAATGCTTTATAGTAATTATAACTCTTGCTTTTTGTAAAGTCAAGAAAAGTTTAGTAATAATTGTGACCTTGTCACAGACAACTCGAATTATTAGTGCTATAAAAAAACCATAAAACGGAGGAACATTATGGACAACCAAAAGAAAATATATGACACGATAATAATAGGCGGTGGGCCTGCGGGTTATACGGCGGCGCTCTATGCCGCTCGGGCGGGGCTTGACGTACTCGTGCTTGAAAGAATGAGTGTTGGCGGGCAGATGGCTCTTACCGACACCATAGACAACTACCCCGGATTTGACGAGGGGATAGACGGTTTTGCTCTTGCAGAGAAAATGCAGAGAGGGGCGCACAGGTTTGGCGCGGTCAGTGAGTATAATTCGGTGAACTCGGTTTCGCTCCTGGGCGAGGTAAAGGTGTTATCCACCGATATGGGCGAAAGGCTCGCTCGCACCGTGATTATAGCAGGCGGAGCCCGTCCTCGCAGGCTTGGTCTTCCCGGTGAGGAAGAATACACGGGCAGGGGAGTGCATTATTGCGCCCATTGTGACGGCAGGTTTTACAAGAACAGGACGGTTGCTGTGGTGGGCGGTGGCAACTCTGCGGTGTCGGATGCGCTTTACCTGTCAAGGCTCTGTAAAAAGGTCTATCTGATTCATCGCCGTGACACCCTTCGTGCCTCGAAGGTTTACCACTCCTCGCTACTTGGGGCAGAAAATATTGAGATGCTTCTCGGCTACGAGGTATCCTCGCTTAAAGCGGGCGAGCGCCTTTCGGGCATCGAGATAGCCTCGGTGAGTGATGGCGCAGTTCGTAGCCTTGATATAGACGCCCTCTTTATAAGTATCGGAAGAGAGCCTGAAAGCGAGATGTATCGCGATATTCTTGACCTTGACGAAAGCGGCTATATCATAGCCGACGAAAGCACAAAAACCTCGGTTCCCGGTGTGTTTGCCGCGGGGGATATCCGTACCAAACCCCTGCGCCAGATAGTAACGGCGGCGTCCGACGGTGCAGTGGCAGGCGAGGCTGTTGAAATTTTTTTACAGAAAATGTGATAAAGTCACATACAAAAAGAAAAAGATGTGCTATAATGATATCAGAAAACGGCGAGAGCCGAAGCAAAAAACAACAAAAACAATAAATAGGAGAATTTTACAATGAAAGAAACAAAGTTTTATATCTGTGAGAAGTGTGGCAATTTGGTAGGCGTTATCAATGCATCGGGTGTACCGATGAAGTGCTGTGGTCAGAACATGACCGCCCTCGTTCCCGGTGTGGTAGAGGCAAGCCACGAAAAGCATATCCCCGTAGTCGAAATAGACGGCGATAGAGTAAAGGTTTCGGTAGGCTCGGTTATTCACCCCATGTCAGAGGAGCACAGCATTCTCTGGATTTATCTTGAAACCGACAAGGGCGGCCATAGATATTCGCTTAACCCCGATGACGCTCCCGTGGCAGAGTTCATTCTCGGTGACGAGAAACCCCTCGCCGTATATGCGTATTGCAACCTTCACGGCCTGTGGAAAGCAGAAATTTAAGGTATAATTTACTTTGAAACCATAACAATACATACTAAAAAGGAGAAGTGAAATGGAAACACGCGTTCGTGATTTATTGAATCAGCAAATCAACAAGGAGTTTTACTCCGCATATCTTTATCTTGAATTTTCCAACTATTTTGAAAGAGTAGGCCTTGACGGCTTTGCAAACTGGTACCTTATTCAGGCGCAGGAGGAAAGGGATCACGCGATGCTCTTCTACCGCTATTTGCAAAACGAGAGCCAAACGGTAACTCTTGAGGCAATAGAAAAGCCCGAAAAGGAAATAAACACCCATATGGACGTTCTCCAGGCAGGACTTGAGCACGAGAAGTACGTAACCTCGCTTATAAACGATATTTATGCTGCGGCGTACGACGTTCGCGACTTCCGTACCATGCAATTCCTCGACTGGTTTGTAAAGGAACAGGGCGAAGAGGAAACCAACGCAAACGACCTTATTACCAAGATGGAGCTGTTCGGCTCCGATCCCAAGAGCCTCTATATGCTCAACCAGGAACTTTTGGCGAGAGTATATACAGCCCCCTCGCTCGTATTGTAATCGCAAAAACTCAACACGGGTAAGGGTTAAAGCCCCTAAAAGTCAAGCGCAAGGCTTGAAAAACCCGAACCAAAAATCCCCCACAAAATGGGGGATTTTTCATATTTTGCAAACAAAAGCATTCATTTTGCAAGCATCTTTCTCTGTTGATAATCTCGAAGAAACATATCACTTTGGCACTAAAACATAATAATACTTGAAAAAATGGGATTTTTGTGATATAATAACTGTATCAAAATATTTTGGAATTTTTTTTGCCAAATCGAGCGAGTAAAACAAGGAAAGAGGAATATATGAGATATTTAACATCAGAGGAAACAGACGGCCTTTGCCGCTTCTTGGTCGAGGATTGTGACGAGGCGACAGGCATTGAAATCCATGTCGGCAGAGATTATAGACTCGGCTACGAAGAGCCTTACAGAATAGATAGATATTCGCTAAACGACCTTTCCTCGGGAGATTTTATCTCTGTGGAGGATGCGACACTCATCGCTCTGGTGGGGGACAGGCTTTACTACAAAAACAAGTGGGGAAACGTCTATTCCACGAGTACAGAATACACCTATAAAGGGGTTGATAGATCGACGGGAGATTACCTTTATATACGGGCTATGGTTACATATAGGACGGACATTGTCACCCTGCCAAAGGAGGAAATTATCCCCCTTGACCGTTTTCTTGTGCGTGGCAACGAGAGGGTTGTCGGCGTAAAACTTATTCGGGGCTGCCGCGGTATAGGAGGCTCAAACACCTCGGGATTTAGTGGATTTGAGGATGGAGAGAGAATATATACTGCCGAGCAACTTGACGGGCGGGATATTATATATGTCGAGGGAGTCGAAATGTGCGCTCTTATAAATGACGTGCTTTATTTCAGATATACCAAACGAAATGGCGAAAAAAACATATTCACCCTTAATTACAGAGAGCGGGAATATAACGCCATAGGCGACGGCATAGCCTACGATACGGTAAGCGCAACAAAGGTAGTGCTTATGTTGAAGGCATAAGGGTTTTGCGAACAACTTTACTTATTTCAAGCGTATTATGACAAAATTTGCTTGTATTTAGAAAATTTAGTGATACAATAAAACAAAGATTACTCGAATGGGGGTAAAATATGAAAATAGTAATTATCGGTCTTGGCACTATTGGAAAGACCATACTCAAAAATTTGTCGCATATGGGGCACAATGTTACGATTATCGATGAGGATAAGGATAAGGTCGAGTCGCTTATTGAAAAATACGACGTTTCGGGCGTAGTTGGAAATGGCGCTTGCCTTGACATACAGAAGGAAGCAGGTGTTAGGGACGCAAAACTCGTTATTGCCCTGACTAACAGCGACGAGATGAACGTGTTTGCCTGCCTTGTTGCGAAAAAGATTGGCGTTAAAAATACTATTGCCCGTGTTAGAAATCCCGATTACAGAAAACAGATAATGGAGATGAAGGACGAACTCGGAATTTCCATGATAGTAAATCCTGAGCAGGATACCGCTGCTGAAATTTTCAACCTGATAAACCTGCCATCTATCGCACAGGTGGAGAATTTCGCAGAGGGAAAGGTGTTGCTTGTCGAGATTATAGCAGAGAGAGATTGTACTCTTGTCGGCGAGAGCCTTATATCAATCGGTAAAAAACTGAAAAACAAGGTGCTTATCTGCGCGGTAGAAAGAGGAGGGGAAATCACTATCCCAAGCGGAAATTTCGTTATCGGAATAGGCGACCATATTCATCTTACCGCCGATGCAAAATCCCTGCGCGACTTTTTAGCAGAGGTAAATCTTATCAAATCCCCGCTTAAAAACATTATGATTGTGGGAGGAAGCAAGGTAGGATATTATCTTGCCGACGCACTCTCGAAGAAAAAATGCAAGGTAAAACTTATTGAGAGTGATAGAGCCACAGCCGAAGAATTGGCGGATGCCCTACCCCGTGTTACGGTAATTTACGGAAACGGCACAAGACACGACCTGCTTATCGAGGAGGGAATTGAGGCGATGGACGCCTTCGTTGCTCTTACCGATATAGATGAAGAAAACATGGTCGTTTCGATGTTTGCCAATAAAATGCAGGTAAGAAAGACCATTACTCAAATTAAGAGCGACGACTTAAGCGGTATGCTCGACGAACTTGGGATTCATAACAATGTATCGCCTAAGAATATCGTGGCAGACAGAATTATAAGTTATATCCGTGCTATGGCAAATTCTCGCGGAAGTAACGTGCTTACACTTTATAGATTGGTAAATGATCAGGTTGAGGCACTCGAATTCCACGCCAAGAAGCAGGCACGCATATACGACAAACCCCTCAAGGATCTTAAACTCAAGGATAATTGCCTTGTTGCCTGTATCATTCGTGAAAACGAGGTTATTATCCCCGGTGGTAATGACTGTATTAAACTCGGAGATAACGTGATAGTCGTCACCACACACAAGAACTTTGATGATTTGACGGATATTCTCGTATAAGGCGGAGAAAAAATGAATTATAGAAAACTCGGAAAAATACTCGGCAAGATTATGCTGCTTGAAGCCGTATTGATGATAGCACCACTTGTCGTTGCCTTTATATATAAAGAGGGGTTAAGAAATGTTCTTGCATTCTTAATACCTATCCTTTTGTTAATTGGACTGGGCGTGCTTCTGCAACGTCCGAAAATCGAAAGAGATACCCTGTATCAAAAGGAAGGCTTTGCACTAACCGCACTCGTGTGGATTGTTATGACGCTTTTTGGGGCGATACCGTTCGTGATAAACGGTGAAATACCAAACTACGTTGATGCATGGTTTGAAATCATGTCGGGCTTTACGACGACGGGAGCAAGCATTGTTACCGATATCACCGCACTTTCCCATTCCTCGTTATTTTGGAGAAGTTTCTCGCATTGGATAGGCGGTATGGGAATACTCGTGTTCGTTTTGATATTTATTCCCGAGAGCGACGACGGCTCGTCGATGCATCTTCTTCGTGCAGAAAGCCCTGGGCCTGTGGTGGGTAAAATAGTTTCAAAGATGAAGGTAACGACGAGAATACTTTACCTTATCTATCTTGGAATGACGGTGCTTGAATTTATCATTTTAATGTTTGACAAGCCTATTGCGGGATATGAGAACGAGCAAGTATTCTTTAGTCTTCTTGCGAGTTTTGGCTGTGCCGGCACCGGTGGATTTGGCTTTATCCCCGGCAGTATGGAACTATTCAACCCCTTCTCGCAGTATGTAATGGCGATATTCCTAATATTCTTTGGAATCAATTTCAGTTTATACTATCTGATACTCATAGGAAATGTTAAAGCGGTGCTCAAAAGCGAGGAGTTCAAGACATATTTTGCTATCATCGGTGCAGCAGTTTTGTTTGTGTTTATTAGCCTTGTATGGCGGTTTGATTCATTCCCGCAGGAGTACACTTTGGAGGAGGCTTTTAGGCACTCGTTGTTCCAAGTAGCATCACTAATGACAACGGCAGGCTTTACTACCACCGACTTTAATGTCTGGCCTATGCTTGCCACCACAACCCTCGTCGTCGTTATGTTTATCGGAGGTATGGCAGGCTCGACGGCGGGAGGCATGAAACTCTCAAGAATTATTATGGCGATAAAGGGCGTATTTATAAACGTGAGAAAACTAATAAATCCCCGATACGTACCAAAAGCAAAGTTTGAGGGCAAGAGCCTTGAAGAAAAGACTATCAACAATGTATTTGCGTTTATAACGTTGTATTTCTTCATACTGATAGCGGCGGTATTTTTGCTGTCCTTTGATCCAATAAACGGAGAGGTTATTGCAGTCACCTCTGACGCAGGTACTTATGAGGTAGAGCACGGATTCTTCTCTAATTTCTCGGCGGCTCTTGCCTGTATATCCAATATAGGGCCGGGATTTGAGGCAGTAGGCCCGTATGCTTGTTATGCAGGATTTAGTGCATTCTCCAAGATTATTCTGACGATCATAATGATGCTCGGCAGACTTGAAATTCTGCCCGTGTTGATTTTGTTTAGCCCCAAAACCTGGAAAAAAACCTGATAGTTAAAAGACAAGGGCATAACAGTCCAAGAGATATAGTTTTAAGCGATTTGATTGACTTTCGGAGGAAAAAAACGAAGGGTTTAGGAGTGAAAAATGGAACTGCTTGGTGAGATATTGTTTGAGATATATGGGGAACTGATGTTTCTTATTATACCCGAAAAGCGGCTTGACAAGAAGTATGTCATTATTACCAAGATTATTGCCGTCTTGGTTTTCATAGGGGTTATAGCCCTTGCCTTTTGGGGTATTGCTCTTATATCGGACAACAACCCGATAGGAATTCTTCCTCTTTCGATAGCGGTGGTTATCTCTTTGGCACAAATTATTGCAGGAATAGTGCTATACAAAAAGCACCATCTAAAATAGAATAAAAGCACAGCAGGGGCGAAAGGCTAAAATATCTCGCTCCTGTTTTTATTATTCAATTCTAAGGTAGAGAGGCGTCTGGTATTAACCGTCACAAACCGATAAGACACGGATAAAGACCGAATAGACGAAAAAAGAGATTTTTTTGCATTTTGCTTGCTATAATAAAGCCGTAAAACAAACGGAGGAAATACAAATGCAAGCAATTAAAACCACCTCACTTGTAAAACGCTATAAAAATCTCACAGCCGTAGATAATTTTAATTTAGAAATTGAAAGAGGCGAATTATTCTCTCTGCTTGGTGTAAATGGGGCAGGGAAAACTACAACTATTAAAATGCTTTCTTGCCTGACAAGCCCCGACGGAGGAGATGCCACGGTAGGTGGGTATAGTATTATAAGTGAGCCTAAAATGGTAAAACGGCTAATTGGCGTATCACCGCAGGAAACGGCAGTTGCGCCTGGACTTTCGGTAAGAGAAAATCTTGAACTGATGACGGGGATTTACGGCTTTTCAAGGGAAAGGGCAGAGGAAAAAATAAAAGAACTTTCCGAGGCTTTCGCCTTGGGGAGTGTGATGAATACAAAGGCAGGAAAACTCTCAGGCGGATACGGGCGGCGTGTCAGTATTGCGATGGCTTTGATAGGCGAGCCGCAAATTCTGTTTTTAGATGAACCTACCCTCGGTCTTGACGTTATTGCAAGGCAGGAACTTTGGGAAACTATAAATTCGTTAAAGGGTAGGGTGACGATTATCCTGACTACGCACTATATGGAAGAAGCAGAGGCTCTTTCCGATCGTGTAGGTATTATGAAGGATGGAAAACTTCTCGTGTCGGGAACGGTAGAGGAACTTAAATCATTGGCAGGGAAAGAGGATTTTGAAGACGCGTTCATTTCTATCGTGAAGGAGGGTGCGATATGAGAATGATGACTTTTGCAAAAAGGTGTATGAAAGAGATTTTGCGTGATCCTATAAACATTGGTTTTGGTTTAGGCTTCCCATTGGTTTTACTGTTGCTTTTGAGCGCCTTGCAGGCAAATATTCCCGTGAGTCTGTTTGAAATAAACACCTTGACTCCTGGTATTACCGTGTTTGGCTTATCCTTTATGACACTGTTTTCGGCGACGCTTGTAGCCAAAGACCGTGAGAGTGCTTTTTTACAAAGACTCTATACCACGCCCCTTACGGGATTTGATTTTATAATGGGATATATTCTTCCCCTTGTGCCTATCGCTCTTGCACAGGTGACGGTCTGCTATCTGGTTGCTATCCCCTTGGGTTTGAATGTCGGTGTGAATATCATTTATGCCGTTATTGGTATAATTCCTATGGCGATATTCAACATTTCTCTTGGGCTTTTGTGTGGAAGTCTTTTGGGCGTTAAGCAGGTTGGGGGAATTTGCGGAGCGTTGCTTACCAATCTGTCTGCTTGGCTTTCGGGAGTCTGGTTTGACTTAAATCTGGTGGGCGGTTTCTTTGAAAAAACAGCCAACCTTTTGCCCTTTGTTCATGCGGTGGAGTTTGAAAAGGCATTGTTTAACCTTGATTTTGCCTCGGCATGGGAGCATATTCTACCGATAATTATTTACGCCGTGGTTACGGTGGTGTTTGCCGTATTCTGCTTTTACAGACAAATGAAAAAACAGTAAGGATAAAAAATGAAGTACAAACTTATTATTGACAAGGACGCCGAGGAGGAAATAATAGCGGTTGTCCACGCGCCTTCCTCTCTGACACAAAAGATAGAAGACCTCGTGTGCAGTTTTTCCGGTACGGAGTATATTGTGGGATACCGAGAGGAAGAAATGCGAAAACTCTTCTTCTCGGAAATAGAGTGCATTACCATTATTGATAGAAGGGTAATTGCCATTGACGAAAAGGGCTCTCGCTATTTGCTCAAGGACAGGCTTCGCGATTTGGAGGAGATTTTGCCCTCCTATTTTATCCGAATAAACAAATCCACCCTCGCCAACGAGAGCAGCATTCTGCGTTTTGACGCCGTGTTTAGCGGTGGTGTAGATGCGATTTTTAAGTGTGGCTATCGGGAATATGTTTCAAGACGGCGCTTTGCAGAAATCAGAAGGAGGTATGAGGGAATATGAAAAGGTTTATTTGCGATTTTCTTCGTCGCGGTCTTGTCGCCTGCGGCTTTGGGCCTGTTATATTGGCGGTGGTTTATCTGGTTTTGTATTATACCGGCGTGGTGCAGACGGTTAGTGTAATAGAGGTATGCGTAGGGATTTTTTCCCTGACCGTTCTCGCCTTTGTTGCCGGGGGATTAAACGCCATATATCAAATAGAGAGGCTACCCCTTATGCTGTCGATTTTTATTCACGGTGTGGTATTATATTTCTGTTATCTCGCGACCTATATAGTAAACGGTTGGTTAGAGTGGGGAGTAATACCTATCATAGTTTTTTCGGCAATTTTTGTGGTTGGGTATATTGTAATTTGGGTTATCGTCTATTCAATAGTAAAAAGGAATACCGAAAAACTCAACGAAGCCTTTAACAAAAAAAGACAAAGTTCATAAGCAAATAAGCAAAGCCCTCGCTCAAAAGAGCGAGGGCTTTGTCCTGCCTAAGTCCTTACACCGAGAGAATGATCGAATGCAACCATATTAGTGCTTTAATTTTTATCCCCGCATAAACTCTCTCGTGCCGCAATGGTGGCAAGCGTGTCGCCAATCTGTACGAAAATGCTTGCAAGCAGGGCGATTTCGTCGAGCGAGAGGTTGCAGGCAAGGGCGTTGGAAAGTGCAGTTATCGCCCCCGTCAGTTCAAGAGATTTCTTCAAGTTCATCGCATAATGGAATATTTATAAGGTAATTTTTTATATCAGGATATATACGGAGTATGTGGCTGAGTAATTCCTTCATATAAACTTCGTGGCTGATTTCTAAAACAGCCTTTTCATATTGGTAGCCACGGTTTAGGGAGTGCTCGTTTTCGTTGCCTTTAGTCATGTTTTTCTCCTGTGGCGGCTTTTGTATCAGTATATGCCTTGACTATTCGTTTGGATATAGCGTAAGTTTATCCTCTTCGGCACGATAGACACCGAGAAAAATCTCGCAGACATCTCTATACCCCTGTTCTTTTAACCGTTTGGTAAGCCAGTTTTCATCACGCCCAATACGAGAAAGATTTTCCCCCATCACTCGTCCGTCCATAATAACCTCGGTGCCAATGTGTGTCTCTTTTGCCACAATCATTAAGTCATCGGGAGTTGCGGGGCGACTTTGCGTCCTTGGCAGGATAGACAGTTTGCCGTTGTGCTCAAATATAGCCGTTTGTATCTCCTCAAGGTCAAAATACCCCTGCTCTCGACAGAGCAGCATGAATTCGGAAAGATCGAGTTTTGCCTGCCTTAAATTTTTTCGGTAGAGTTTGCCCCCATTCATTAAAATGGTCGGAGTTCCGTTGATATATTTTCTCGTTTTAGGGATTTTGTGGGCTAAAAGATTTAACACGGCCCCCGTCAAACCGTAAATTATAAGTGCCACCAAGGGCTTATAGGGCTGTTCAAGTTCGATTGCCAACTCTGCACCTATTGAGCCTATTGTAATTCCCGACACATAGTCGAAAAAGTCAAGTTGTGCCACCTGCTTGTGTCCCATAAGTTTGGTAATGATAAACAGAGCCACAACAGATAATATTGACGTCAATATGACCTTGAAAAAATCCATTTTACCCCCAATTTTTGTTTGTAAATATTACCATAGCATGCAGCAAAACGCAAGGGAAAGCATAAAAACTATTACAGTGTCTTTATTAGTCAACTAATTAGTTCGAGCAATTGTTCGATATTCTTTTTCCCAAAGGAGATAGTCTTATCATTTATTACAATACACGGCACGCTCATGACGTTGTAGCGTTTCTTTATTTCTTCAAAGTGGTGCAGGTCGTAAATCTCGGCACTGACGTTTTGGTTTATAGAAGCCACCTTTTGTGCCGCTACCACCGTGTCGGGGCACATCGTGCAGGACAGGGATACAAGCACCTTGATGTCTGTGGGATTATCAATTGCTTCAATTTTCTTTTTCGTTTCTTGGTCTATGGTTTGTCCCGTGCCTGTTGCGTTGTAAATACCTAATACGAAGGAGGTAAATTCGTGCCCACCGGGTACACCGTGAAAGGCAAGTCCGGTTTCGGTGCCGTCGGTGTGACATATCTTTACACAGGGTGCAAAATCGGAGGAGGCGTTATCGTCTGCGACTTCCACGATGAGTTTGTCGGTTAAGAGGGCGAGTTCTTGCATATACTCTCGAAGTTCCCCCGACACCTCTCGTTTGTCAAGGTAAAGCCTTAATATTGCGCTCCCACTCATTCGCTCAAACAGGGTGCGAAGTTGTGCTTTCATATCGGCGCTCAACAGTTCTCCTGTTTCGCTTTGACTATCGGCGTTAATTCTTTCTGTTTTTTCTTGATGTTCCTTTGCTTTTGGGGGTGTTGCCGAAATTCCCGTTCTTCGCTGTATAGTTGCAACATACTTTTCAAGTTCGGTGGCGGCGAGAGCACCGTCGCCGGTAGCCGTCACCACTTGGCGAAGGGGCTTGATACAAACGTCGCCTGCTGCATATACGCCGTCGATATTCGTTCTCTGTTCCGAGTCGGTGACGATATATCCCTGCTCGTTAAGATCCACAAGCCCTCTTACAATTTCTGTATCGGGAGCGTAACCGACAAAGACGAATACACCGAAGTTGTCACCGTTTTGCGCACGGTATTCGGTAATCCTTTCGGTTTTTGTATTTTTATAGCGAATATAGTTAAGTCCACCGTCTCCTGATACTTCCTCAACAACCGTGTTCCTAAGAATACTTATCTTTTCGTGTTTCATTGCCGGCTCTGCAACTGCTGCCGCACAGGTAAAGTCATCGTCACGCATTAAAATAGTGACGTGGCGTGCGAATTTTGTAAGAAAAACGCTTTCCTCTGCCGCCGCATATCCACCACCAACGACGAACACCTCTTTGCCTGTAAAAAATTCGCCATCGCAGGTAGCACAATAAGCCACGCCCCGACCTTTGTGTTCTTCTTCGCCCTTAAAGCCTACTGTTCTTGGGTGTGCTCCCGTAGCGAGCAGAATACCAAGACAGTAATAATCACCCTTATCCGTCTTTACCGTTTTTATATCCCCACCCGTGTCAAGTTCTTTCGCCTCGGCAAGCAAAAACTCTGCACCAAAGGCGTCGGCTTGCAGTCTTATAGTTTCGGTCAGTTCCTTTCCGCTTACCTTTCTTAAGCCGGGGTAATTTACCACCTCGTCTGTGATGGTAATTTGTCCGCCGAACGCCTCTTTTTCAAGTACCAGCACCCTGTATTTTGCTCGTGCAAGGTAGAGCGAAGCGGTAAGTCCTGCCGGGCCTCCTCCTATAATTATTACGTCATAGAGTCTTTCTTGATCATACTTTTTAGCATTTTCCATCAGAGTTGTCCTACAAGGTCAAGGCTGGGCTTAAGCGTTTCTTGGCCTGGCTTCCAGTTTGCAGGGCAGACCTGATCTCCGTGAGCGTGAACGAATTGACAAGCCTGAACTCTGCGGAACAGTTCCTCGGCGTTTCTTCCTACGTTTCCTGCCGTTACCTCGTAGCCTACGATTTTTCCCTCGGGGTTAATGATAAATGTTCCACGCTCGGCAAGACCGTCGGATTCTATCAAAACTCCAAAGTCCCGTGAAATTGCGTGGGTAGGATCGGCAAGCATAGGATAATTAATCTTTTTGATTCTCTCGGAGGCGTCGTGCCACGCCTTGTGTACGAAGTGGGTGTCGGTAGATACCGAGTAAATTTCACAGCCTACGCCTTTGAACTGTTCGTATTTCTCCGCGAGGTCCTCAAGTTCTGTGGGACATACGAAGGTAAAATCCGCAGGATAGAAGAAAAATACGCTCCACTTTCCGAGGATATCGTCCTTAGATACCTGTTTGAAAGTGTTTTCGTGGAAAGCCTGTGCCTTGAAGTTTGAAATTTCTTTGTTAATCATTGACATAAACATAATCTCCTTTTCTCTTTAAGAGGTCATCCTCTTTTCAAGACAAATTATGCCCGATTTAGGCGTAAATAATTCAGCAGAAAATGGGTATAATACCGAATGCAAACAGCATTTTAGGAGTCGATTATGGAACAAACAAATTCAAAACCTTATCTTTCGGGTTTTATCCCTTATGCATTTGCGGCTTTCATGATAGGTATAATCGGCGGGTTTACAACCGTACTTGGCCCTGCGTTCGTTAAGGATTTGGGTTTGGCGTATAATAATACGACTTGGACCGCCCTTGCGATGTTTATATCTACCGCCACATTTGCCCCTATCCTTGGAAAGCTTGGCGATGTAATGGGCAGGCGTGTAACCCTTCTTCTTGGAATTATGATATTTATTTTGGGAAATATTATGACGGCAATAGCACCGTCACTGTGGTTTATGCTTGCGGCGAGATTTGTCGTCGGTATAGGAAGTGCGGCGGTTGCCCCTGTGGTTATTGCATATATAATCAGTGAGTTTCCGCCTGATAAGGTTTCGGGGGGATTTTCGCTTTATATGCTTATTTCAAGTGCGGCGGTTATCTTTGGCCCAACGCTTGGCGGTCTTATTATAGAACGGTGGGGTTGGCGATTTATGATGTGGATATGCGTTTTAATTTCTGCTCTTATATTCTTGGTTTGCCTGATAACTAACAAAGAAAGAAACTATAAGAAAAAAGCCCTATCCGATTTTGATGGACTTGGTAGCGTGTTCGTTGTGATATTTTTCAGTCTAATTCTTTGCGTCCCCTCCTTCGGTCAGAATTTCGGCTGGACTTCGGTGGCATTTTTATCGGTTTTGATATGTGCCGCTTTATCGCTTGTTATACTGGTATTGGTCGAAAAACGAGCCAAAACACCGCTTTTACAAGGGGATTTTATGATTCGACGCTCGTTTATTCTCTCGGTCTTGGCACTTTTTCTCACCCAGGGGCTTATGCAGGCAAATATGACTAATATAATTGTTTTCGTAAACTATACTCAACCCGAAAACACGGTTATATCGGGATATGCTATCTCGATTATGTACCTTGGAATGTCGCTTGGCTCGATTATTTTAGGGCCTCTTGCCGACAAATTTGAGCCAAAACATATTTTGACGGTTTCCTTTGTCGTCACGGCTGTCGGTTGTGCTTTGATGCTCCTGTTTTCGCCTGCTACCTCGGTCCTGTTGCTTGCCTTGTCGCTCGGTATTCTCGGCTTTGGACTTGGGGCAAATGCTACTATCTTTATGAGGGTTGTCCTCTCGGGAATTTCTGCTAAAAAGGCGGGAACGGCAACCGGAACCTACGGACTGTTTCGAGATCTTGCCGCCCCCTTTGGCGTTGCGGTTTTCGTTCCTTTGTTTACTAATCGCATAACGACGGGTATTTCAGCGGGGCTTGACGAGGTCACCGCGGCACTAAATTCTATAAAAATGCTGGCAACGGCAGAAATTATATGTATTGCAGTCGGAATAATAGCGGTTTTATTATTGCCGAAAATTCATAATAGAGAGGAAGTTGTATATGAAACTTAAGGATAAGGTGATAATAGTCACTGCCTCAACGAGAGGAATAGGGCTTGCTATCAGCGAAGAATGTGCCAAAGAGGGCGCTAAGGTTTATATGGCGGCAAGAAATCTTGAAAGAGCAGAGAGCGAAGCGAAAAGGCTAACCGAGTCAGGATATTCGGTAAAATGCGTGTATAACGATGCAAGTGTTGCCGAGTCCTACGCAACAATGGCAGAGGCGGTGGCGAAAGATGCGGGGCGAATAGACGTACTTGTAAACAACTTTGGCACCTCAAATCCAAAGCGTGACTTGGATATTTGGAGCACCGATGCCGATGTTTTTATAGATACGGTTACGGTGAATTTAAGAAGCGTGTTTATGGCAAGCAAAGAGGTTTACAAATATATGAGTGGGAGGGGCAGTATAATAAACATCTCCTCGGTCGGCGGAATAGTTCCCGACATTTCGCAAATCGCCTACGGCACTTCAAAGGCGGCTATAAACTATCTGACAAAATTGATAGCGGTACACGGGGCAAAAGAGGGTATTCGGTGTAATGCTGTGCTCCCCGGAATGACGGCAACCGATGCCGTTATGGAAAATTTAAGCGACGGTTTTAAGGAGTTTTTCTTAAAACACATTCCCCTTGGGCGAATGGGACTTCCCGAGGAAATTGCTGCCGCCGTAGTATATTTTGCAAGCGATGACTCCGCCTATACCACAGGACAAATTTTAACCGTTTCGGGCGGTTTTGGTCTTGCAACCCCCTTGTACAGAGATCTAAAGGACAAGACTGGCAGAAGATGATATTAGCAACCGAAATACACTTATAACAAAGTATAAACGAGAGGGCTGACGGTGTGTACCGTCAGCCCTCTAAAATTGCGGTTCAGAAAGCAAACAAAAAGGCTTTGAGAAACCTTCACAAAGCCTTCTATATCTCTTGACAGATGACGCTCAGGACGAGCAACCTACCGATGTTGGTCTGACGCTAACCATTGACGATGCCGTGCGTAAAACAAGCAAGGGCTGTTGACCTAAAACACATCGAATAAAGTTATGTTTTAGCCTCCGACGGGGAAGGGGTTTATGGAGGATTTTTCAAAAAAGTGTTGTTATCCGCTTTAATTTCCACCCGGACCATCTTTACGCTCACGGGTATCGGTAACCTCTATTTTGCCTTTAATATCACCGGGTTTGGTAAGAGGCTTTTTTGGCTCTTGTGATTTTTTCATATTCTTGTTTTTTGCCATATCAAATGCTCCTTTCTTCTATTCAGTGTTTGCATTTTCCGACAATTCATTCAAGTCGTTTGTTGGTGGCAGACAACTATGCCCTCGACACAGGTAATAGGTGGTCTTGCCCTTTTTGAGAGGGTACTCTTTTGTGGGCTGCGACAGAAGTATAACGATAGCATCGGGCGGAAATAGAAGTGGCAAACTGCTTTTTTGGGTTTGTTCATTGAGCACGACGGTTATTTTCATCGGTGGCTTGGTGTGTTCCAAAAGCGACCTCAAAAACATTGCGTGGTTCATAGGGTATAGTGCGGCGGTTTGAGAAAGAAAGTCAATCTGCCTCCTCGCTTCCTTTTCGTATATATCCTCATTCGTCAGAAGCGAAAGGCGAACAAGGTTATAAGACATCAGCGAGTTGCCACTTGGGATAGCACCGTCATAGGTTTCTTTCGGACGCAGGATCAATTCCTGATGAGATATGCCGTACAAATAAAATCCCCCCGTATTGCCGCCAAAATCCGATATAACCTTGTTGCATAAACGTTTTGCTCTATTCAAATATTCGCTTTCAAGCGTGGCACGGTACAGCGACATTTGAGCAAAAATATACGAAGAATAATCATCGAGAAAGCCCTCCACACCCCGTTTTTCCATATGGAAACTGACGTATAGCGTTTCGCTCTCGCACAAATGCCTTTGTATAAAGCGATCGGCGTCCACAGCGGCACGAAGATACATTTCCTTCCTGCTGACAAGATACAACTCGCACATCGCGGCTATCATTAGACTATTCCACGAAGTCAGTATTTTCTCGTCGCGATGGAGTTTAGTTCGCTTTTTTCGGTAATTGGCAAGTGCCGAAAGAAAAGGCTCGAAGGTCTTATCGTAAGGAGAACTTTTTAGCAGGTTTGGAATACTTTTACCCTCAAAATTGCCTATATCCGTGATGTCGAAGTGACGATTGAAGCGCGCTCCGTCCTCTTGCCCAAGTATCCCGACTATCTCGTCTGGGGTGAACAGATAGTATTTTCCCTCCTCCCCCTCACTGTCGGCATCCTGCGAACTGTAAAAGCCCCCACCGTCCGAGGTCATTTCGCCCAGAATATAGTTCGCCGTTTTTTCTGCTATATCAAGATATATCCCCTTTTTCGTCACCGTATAAGCCTTGCAATACGCAAGTATTAAGAGTGCGTTGTCGTACAGCATTTTTTCGAAATGGGGAACGAGGAACTTTTTATCGGTGGAATAGCGACAGAAACCAAAACCGACGTGGTCGAACATACCACCACGGTACATTTGCAAGAGGGTTTGCTCTGCCATACTTAGGCACGTGGCGGTTTTGTAATGCTCGTAATAATCAAGCAAAAACAGAAGATTGTGCGGTGTCGGAAATTTTGGTGCTCGTCCGAAGCCGCCGTGCTTTTTATCATAATTTCTCTCATACTGCGATACCGCCAAACGAGCAAGATCTGTATCAACCGCTTTTGTAAATTTTTGCGACCTATTCAAATGCTTGATTATCTCGTCGGACTGTCGCATCAACAAATCACGGTCTAAAATCCATTTTTCGTGTATGGTGAGCAGCAACTCTCGAAAGCCTATCATACCACCACGGGAGGTCTTGGGGAAATAGGTTCCTGCAAAAAACGGCTTCTGGTCTGCACTCATAAAAATACTTGTAGGCCAGCCACCCCCTCCGGTAAAGGCTTGACAGACCGTCATATAGACGCTGTCAATATCGGGGCGCTCCTCCTTGTCAACCTTGATGGATACAAAATATTTGTTTAATATTCCTGCGATTTCTTCATCTTCAAAACTCTCGTGGGCGAGCACGTGACACCAATGGCACGCACTGTATCCAATACTTAAAAAGACAGGCTTGTCCTCCCTCGACGCGCGTTCAAACGCTTCCTCACACCAAGGATACCAGTCAACAGGATTGTCTTTATGCTGAAGCAAATAGGGGCTTGTTTCATTTGCTAAACGATTGCTCATATCTTTACCTCCGTTATCACTTTTATTTTTAACATTGGTCGAAAATAATTTACTATCAAATTATTGACAAATTTATGTATATGTGTTAAAATAAACTTTACCCTTAATTAAAATATATATTTTATTGCTTTTTAATAGATTTAGGAAGCAGGAGCATAGGAGGCAGGTATGATAAAAAATACAGCAAAACGGTTGGTGGCACTTATTTTGGCTTTGATTGCCGTTTTTGTTTTGGTGTCGTGTGGTAAATGTGAGCACGATTATAAGGACGGGATTTGCACCCTGTGTGGTGAAGATGACCATGATTATGTGAAGCCCTGTAACCATACATACTCTCTCGGCGTTTGCACTTCTTGCGGCTCTTTTTGCAAGCACAGTTTTGCTAACGGTGCGTGTGCAATCTGTGGTTTTGTCTGCACACACAGTTATGCTAACGGTGCGTGCATAACCTGCGGTATATCTTGCACTCACAATTACGTTGATAGCGTTTGTACTATTTGCGGTATTGACTGCGCGCATATATACAACGAGGGAATTTGCGGGAATTGCGGTGCAGAGGACCCTGATTATATACCTGCCGACGGCGGTGAATCTCTTTATAATGAAATCGTTGAGAAATATAAATATCTCGTTCTCTACAAGTATATGAACGAGGAACTCCCCCAAAAGGGTGACAACGCTCCCTTTTACATTGACGCACTTTACGAGGTCGTTGGCCAGTTTGACCCCACCAAGAACCTCGGATATGCTTTCAAGGATATTGACGGCGACGGGTATGTCGAACTCTTTTTAACCGAGAATTCAAATCGCATATATGCTATGTTTACCATTCTTGACAAGTCGCCTAATCTCGTTTCAACCTTCCAGCAAGGAATGGGTTATCTTGGCCCCTCTGGAACGGTTTTCTTCAACTCTAAGAAATTCGATTTAGAAGGTGGGCAGATCTACCTCGGAAACCATATAACTCGCCTTGTCAAGGGAGAACTTGTTGGCATAGCATACGGTTGGGAGGATTCTGACGAGGATTATGGAACGCAGAATGACGAGGTTTACTTTATAGTAACCGAAGACGGTACAAAAAATGTGCTTTCTTATGAAGAATATAAAGAGTTCCGCAGTGCTTATCAATATTTCTGGGAATACCCGACTCGACTGACAAAACTTAACCATTTGCAGTTTAAGTCTGCTCTTACCGACGTCAATTTGACCGATATAGTTGCAGATTTTTCCACCTACGAGGCTATCATCAAGACCTTTGCCCTTATGCATTCCGAGGTGGCGGGCGGTAAATACGTCAGAAGCAAATGGGTGGGCGGCGAATACGATAACGGAATGGTATTTGAAAGTTATGAGGATTTCGTTATTTACAACAAACTGCTTTCCGCCTGCGTTCTCGTTCAGAATAACCAGAGTGCCAAATTCGGCTATGCCAGAGCAGATATTAACGGTGACGGAGTTGAAGAACTCATTCTTCTTGAAAGCAAGTATCACGTTCTTGCGATTTTTACCGAAGTTGACGGCAAGGTAGAACTTGTTGATTCCTATACCGATACAAGGTCGGCGTTTATTGACGGAGAGGGTAATATCCACGTTTGCAAAAAGACGGTGCCCGGCGGTAGCGAGGATTATGAATACTTCGTTTACGAAATAGAGGGCGGAAAAGCGGTTGCCAAGATAGCAATTGCTCAAAAGACCAATTATGACGGCACACAGACTTTTTATTACAGGATAAACGGAACGACTTATGAGGAAATAGAGAAGTCGGAATTTGACGAACTATATACTCAATACGCCGGTGATATAGCAGAGGAGTCCTTCAGTTCTTATACCAAAAATAAGTCAGGACTCACCTTCGTTTTGGCAACTGCCGATTGAGCGTATAAAAGACTTATAAAAAGCGAAAATGAGCGGAGAAGTACATAAAATCTATGAATGTTTCCATAGCAAACGAATCTAGAGATAAAAACAGAGAATATAAGGCGGAATAAGAGGTAAGTGAAATGAGCAAGAAAAAGATTATTACTATCGCGTCGATAATCGTTGCGGCGGCGATTTTGCTTACCGTGGCGGTGATTATAGCGGTGGTCGCCTTCAAAGACGGAAATGACGTACCGGATACCCCCGAATATACGGGCGATTGGTCGGAATGTGGTGTTTATTACAGCACCGGAGGCAAGCCCTGCGAGTTGACGCTTAACAAGGGTGGCTCTTTCACTCTCGTCTATGACACAGAGGCGGCGTCGGGAAATTATTTTCTTACAGATTCCACATTGACGCTTGATTTTAGCGTAGATGGTGTTGACAACCTTATTGCAAAATATGAGAGCAACGTAATAACCATGACCTATAAGGGTGCTTCTATGCGTATGCTCAAAAAGGTGAATTATACCGTTCGGTTTGAAACCGACGGAGCCGAAGAGATACCACCCATAACGGTTATGAACGGAAAAACCGTCACTAAGCCCTCCGACCCCACCAAGGAAAATTATCTTTTCGTGGGTTGGTATAGTGATAGCGAGTACACGAAGCCCTTTACCTTTTCCTCCGATGTTATAACCTCGGATATAACCCTATATGCAAGGTGGGTAGAGGCGAGAGAAGAGAGCGAATACACTATTCTGTTTGATATAGGATACGACGGTGCGGAGGAACTTGAACCGAGGACAACCCTGGGTGGCAGGCTTTTCGAATTAGGTGAACTTGAGAGGGATAACTTCGAGTTTGGCGGTTGGTGGATAAGCACGGAGGGAGATAGGACGAAACTCTCTTACAAATGGACCGAGGATACGGTATTTACCCGTGACACAACCCTCTTTGCCATATGGCGTGAAAAGGGGGATACAAAACTTGAATATCCTTCCTTGACTGCCAATAATAACGGTGTTTTCTGGAGTGCCGTTTCGGGCGCACGCTCATACGATGTGACCTTGCTTGACGAAAGCGGAACGGTTGTTTTTTCAAGAAGTGTTAGCACCGGACGCGTTGACATTCCTTTTTCGGATTATGCCCCCGGAATATATCGCATCAGTGTCGTAGCCAATGCAAATACAGGGACACAGGATAATTCCGAATCGCACTATGTTTTCGTCAATAAAGGACTTGACAAGGTGGGTGGTCTTTTCGTATCCGGAGGCTCAACTCTTGTTTTTAGCGGAGTTGAAAATGCGGAAAAATATCTAATAACCGTGGTATGCGGAAACGAAGAGCATTGTCATATCGATTTTGATAACGGGGAGTCTAAAACCTTCAGTTTTGCAAACTGCCCGATGGCTAAAGACGGAATAAAATTCGTTGTAAAAGCGGTTGCAGAGGGCTTCCTTACTTCGGTGTCCGACGAATTCGTTTTCAAAAGAGAACTTGCTTCGGTTGACGGCTTAAATTGGAATGAACAGACGGGAATTGTAGGTTGGAATGCTGTTGAAAATGCCGAAACTTATATAGTTTCTCTTTCCTGCACAAACCCTCTACATAATCATTCAACATTTAATAAAGTCACGCAAACCGAGCTTGATATTAAAGAGTGTTCCTTTGATGAAAGTGGAATAACAATAAGCGTATATCCTGTTGCAGAGGGGTACAATTCGCCCGAGCCTACCGAAATAAAAATAGAAAAATCTCACCTTAAAACTCCCGATGGGATTACGGTGGTTGGGACTGTGGTCGGCTGGACTGCCGATACGAATGCAAGCAAATATGAAATCTCGGTAAACGGGACAATTTACGAGGCAAACTCAAATAGTTTTGACCTTTCGAATGTTTTGACCTTTAACGAGGGTGACCTTTACGAAATAAAACTTCGCGCAATAGGTGAGGCAAACTCGCTCTGGTCGAATCCCGTAATATGCTATTATTATGCTCTGGGAGGAGAACTTGAGTATAAAAACGGTATGCTCTCTTGGAATCAGGTTATCGGTGCCGACTTCTACGAATTGCAGATAAACGACAAGGAGATAAAGGAAATTCGGGGAGCAAACTATGCGAATATCGATTTTGACAGGGCGGGGGAGAATAGGATAAAACTTCGCTTTGCGTGTGGTGAGTATCGCTCGGATTGGGTTTCTCTTTCTGTCGAGGCGTATCCTGTTATTTTTGACACTCTCGGCGGCAGTGCTGTTGCCGTGCAGTATAAAGCCGTAGGGGATGAGGTTTCACTCCCTAATTCTACGAAAATCGGATATAACTTTATCAGTTGGTATAACGTACCGGGAGGCCCAAGCGTAAACGGCAAGGAGATAGTAGGCAAGGTAATTAAGATAACAGGTGCTACTACTCTTTATGCTCATTATCGCCCCGAAAAATATGAAATAACGTATAATTACGGTATCGGTGGAACAGGTCTTGGAGTAAAAGACGTCGTTGAATATGAAAGAGATTATACTCTTGAGATTCCCACCGCCTTCGATATAACCGTTTCCTTTGGTGGTTGGTTTAGCGCCCCCTATGGACGAGGAACTCAATATACCGACGGCTCGGGAAAAAGCCTTAACCCCTGGACAAGTGCCGAGGGAAAAGAGGTTTATGCTTTCTGGATAGATGAAACGCTTGTTTTTTCTCCCGTCAAGGTTGGCGGAAAGGACGCCTATTCTGTTTCGGCAGGCCCGAAAATCTCTCTTGTTACCGAGGTGACTATTCCTTCGTATCATAACGGACTTCCCGTGGCTATGATTGAGGGCAATGCCTTTTCGGGTAGTAAGACTCTCAAAAAGGTAAATATCCCATCGTCGGTAGAGGTCATATCAAATCTTGATCCGTTTTCGAATTGCGATTCACTAACCGAGATAAATATATATATGGTTGAGGGCTTCTCCTCTTCACGCTATAAATCCGAGGACGGAGTTCTTTTTGAAAATGCGTCCGACGGTGCAGTGCTTCTTTGTATGCCCGACGGCAGAGAGGGAGGATATATAATTCCCGACTGGGCTTCGGTAATAGGAGAGGGTGCATTTGCGGATTCTTCTATTGACTCGGTTATGATTTCAGACGGCGTTGTTAAGATAGCAAGCGACGCCTTCAAAAACTGTGATAATCTTCTCTCGGTAAACTTCGAGGTGCCAAAAGCGGAAGAGAGCAAACAACTTGTTATAGGAAAAAGAGCCTTTGCAGGTTGCTCGGCACTTCGCTCGGTTGTTCTCCCTGCACGTTTAGAGTCCATTGAACTGTCGAAGTATTATATAGGTGCAGAAGGCAAATTTACCGTAAGCCCTGATTATGCCTTTGTGGACTGTCTTTCACTTGAATCAATAGGCGTTGCAGAAGGCTCTTCCTCATACAGCGTCGTTGACGGAATGATATACTCTTATGATAAGAGGCAAATTCTCTATTGCCCGCCCGCAAAAGGTGGTGAGATTTCTATTTCGCAAGGCACCCAGTCAATAGCCGCCGGTGCTTTCATCGACTGCGTAGATATTACGGGAATTTTCATTCCAAACACCGTTACTTATATTGGCGAATATGCTTTCTACGGGCTTGATTTGACAAAGGTCACCTTTGGTGGAAAGGGATTTAGTTCTGTCACCGTAGGTAACAATTCCTTTGCAGAGTGCAAAAGGCTCCAAGAGGTTGTTGTCGAAGCGGGAAGCCAGATTTCGGTTATAGGCGAGAGGGCGTTTTCGGGTTGTAAGGGTCTTTTGAACTTTACAATTTCTTCGTCTGTTACTTCGATAAGGGACAATGCCTTTGAAAACTGTATAAATCTCGGCACAGTAACATTCGACGGTGGGAAAAAGCCACTTGAATTTGGTAGTAGCGTATTTTATAACTGTACTGCACTTACTAAGGTAAAGATTCCTGCAAACGTTTCGGTAATACCCGGAATATTTAACGGTTGTTCCTCTCTTCACGATATTGAGATTGATGAGGCAAACTCATACTTTGCAAGCCTTGGCGGTATTGTGTTCAACAAGGATATGACCGAGATAGTTTACTATCCACAGGGCAGGGGAGGGACTTATTCCATTCCCGAAACGGTTACCGTTATTGCACCCGGAGTCTTTTATGGAAACAAATCTATTGAGCAACTTATTATTCCCAATACCGTTTCCTATATAGGCGAGGGAGCATTTAAGAATACAAAAATAGGCAAAATTTTATTCGCAGGCGATACTTTTGCAGATGAACTTGTTATCGGCAGGTCGGCATTCGAGGGAGCCTATTTTGAGGGCTATGATTTTGCCTTGCCTTCGCATACCAAGCATATAGAGGATTACGCCTTTTCGGGTATTTTCTATAAAAAAATCGTCTTAAACGAAGGTCTTGAAAGCATAGGCAACTACGCCTTTTATTACCCCAGCAACGATAACGGTGAGGTTCTCGTTATTCCGTCAAGCGTTGTTTCCATAGGAGAATACTGCTTCTCCGGTGAGAGCGATAATTATTCCTATTTCGTTGCACATCGCTTTGTAAATGTGAGATTTACAGAGGAAAATTCAAAACTAATCAAAATATCCGACTATGCGTTTTATAAGAATACAAGGCTTACCTCGCTAATACTTCCCGATACGGTGAGGATTATTGGAAACTATGCCTTTTACGAGTGTGCAGGTCTTACCGAAATATCCCTCTCGGAGTCGCTTGAAAGCATAGGTGCTTTCGCCTTTGCGGCGTCGGCAAATACCTATAAGGTGCCGATAAGCACCCTGACTCTTCCTAAGCAACTTACTTCAATAGGTGCTCGTGCATTTGAGAATTGTCAACTGCTTACCGAGGTTATTTTCTTGGCAGATGCCAACTCGCCCGACCTTGTTGTTGGCTCGTCATATCAAAGAAGATATGAGAGTGACGGGGTTGAAATGTTTGCAATAGAGCGTGGCGGTGTCTTTGCATCCTGCACAAGACTTCTTAAGGTCGAACTTTCACCAAACATAGTAACACTTAGTGATAGCTGCTTCCAAAATTCGGGAGATACGGGATTTGAGGTTATCGTTCCTGATAATTCAAGGCTCGCAACCATAGGTGCGTACTGCTTCTATAAGTCGAGGCTTGTGAGTTTTAAGATTCCCGCAAGTGTACGCAACCTTGAGCCGATAGAGGAGTTTGGAACGCTTTATAATCGCCTTGGAATAGGCGAGTATGCCTTTGCGGCGTCGGCAGGTAAACTCACCGAAATAGTTTTCTTAAAAGACTCAAATGCTTATGCACTGACTATTGGTTACGGAGCCTTTGAGAATCAGTCTAATCTTACGTCGATAGAACTTCCCGCAAGGCTTTCGCAATACAAAGGTGCAAACGGAGAGGTGATAGCACCTCTTGCAAATGGAGCACTTGTATTTTATGGAGCAAAATCCCTCTCGACAATTACCGCCGAGGAGGGCTGCGCGTATGTAGTGGACGGTGGCGTTCTTTATACCGCGGATATGAAGGAATTAGTCTTTTGCCCTGTTTCTTATAGTGGCGAGATTTACGTTCCTGCTTCGGTAACTAAGATACACGACTACGCCCTTTGTGGTTGTACGGGGGTTTCTGCCGTTACATTTATTGGCAAGAGTGGACTTACCCGAATTGGCAACTATGCCTTTTTCGGTTGCTCGGCTATTAAAAAACTTGAGATTCCGGGTAATGTTATTTCGCTTGGCGAAGGGGCGCTTTGCCATGCTACCTCTCTTGAGAGTTTGACATTGCCGAAAATTCTTAAAAACTTTGATATATCGGTGCTTGACGGTTGCTCGGCACTGAAAAACATTCTCGTTGAAGGAGGAAACTCTGCTTTCTCCTCGGATAGTGGCGTTTTATATAATAGCGACCAAACCGTGCTTATTCTTTATCCCGCAGGGCGTACCGATAAGCAATATACCGTGAAAGACAGCGTCCTTTCAATAGGAAAGAGAGCCTTCTATGGCAATTCTGCTATCGAGCAGGTTATCCTCCCTGTCGGGCTGCGTGAGATAAACGCGTCGGCTTTTGAAAAATGTTCTGCTCTGGAAAGCATAGTAATTCCTTACAGCGTAGAGATTATAGGCGAAAACGCATTTGCCTTTACCTTTGGACTTGAAAATTTGAGTTTTGCTAAGGGTGGAGTCACAAAACTTGTTATAGCCGACGGAGCCTTCCGTGAATCTGGGGTTTCCTATCTTGAACTTCCCTCTCGCATTTCTTCCATAGGGCAGGAGGCGTTTGTTGGCTCGAAACTTTCCTCGCTCTCATTTGAGAATAGCGATTTCTCCTGTCTTGAAGAAATAGGAAGTTATGCTTTCTCTAATACTCTGCTCGTTAATGTGCAACTGCCAAGCGGAGTGTTAACTGTTGGTGAGGGGGCGTTCTCTGAAACTGCAAAACTCGATAAGGTCATCTTTGGCGAGGGGCTTGTGGAGATTGGAGCCGAGGCGTTTGAAAACTCTTCCCTTAAGGAGATTTATTTGCCGGCAAGTCTTAGGGTTCTTGGACATTCTTCGTTCCGCGGTTGTAAATATCTTGTAAGCGTTTCCTTTGCCCAAGGCTCACAACTCGGGGCGATAGAGGAGGGAACCTTCTCTGGTTGTACTTCTCTTGAGAGAATAACCGTACCCACATTTGTTAAGGAAATAGGTGGAGAAAAGGAAAACGGAGCCTTCTATAACTGCGTGAAACTTCAATTCGTTGATTTTGAGAGCAACGATAACTGCATAACAATAGGTGATTATGCCTTTTACGGATGCGAGGCACTCTCTTCCTTTGAGATTCCTATGTCGGTAGGAACGCTTGGAAATTACGCATTTGCAAAATGCGCATCTCTTTTGGAAATTGTTATCAATAGGGCAACCGTCCAACTTGGACAAGGTCTTTTTGAGGATTGTACTTCGCTTAAAGAGGTTGAACTTAATACCGGAGCAACAGGTCTTTCCGAGGATATGTTTAAGAACTGCGTTAGCCTTACATATCTCGCTATTCCTGCTTCGATTTCGGAGATTTCGGACGGATGCTTTATCGGCTCTTCTATTGAGAGATTTGATACAGCAAAGGAGAATAAAAACCTCGTTTCGGTTAGCGGTATTCTATACAACGCTTCGAAAACCGCAATAGTTGCTTTCCCACCAAAACTCAATATAAAGACTCTCGTTATCCCGAAAGAAGTCGCACAGATTAAGAGCAACAACTTCAAGGGCTGTACGAGTATCAAGGAGGTTATATTCGAAGAGGGTGGAAGTATTCCTCTTTCTATCGATAGTCATGCTTTTGAAGGTTGCTATGAGATAAGAAAAGTCCAACTTCCGCAAAGGCTTGTTTCGATAGGCGGTTATGCCTTCAGGGATTGTTCTGCACTAACCTCTGTAACCATTCCGAAAAACGTAGTTAGTATTGGAGATTATGCATTTAGCGGCTGCTCTAAACTCTACGAGGTATATAACGAATCTGCCATAGAGGATATAGGCAAAAAAGGCTCGCTCAAC
This sequence comes from Eubacteriales bacterium, assembly GCA_045605175.1. GTDB lineage: Bacteria > Bacillota > Clostridia > Oscillospirales > CAG-272 > UBA1740. The sequence goes on from JAZUPL010000095.1 coordinate 60,961, forward strand.
TATATAAATAACAACTATTATGTCAACGCAAAGGTGAATATCTATACACCCACCGAGGGTGCGTCGGTGCTCGTGCGTGAGGGAGAGTTTATCTTTACTACCGTAAATGGTGTAAAAAGACTTATCGGGTACGAGGGCGATAGCAGTGTTATAGTTCTTCCTGAGGGAAGTTATGCCCTTGCCGATTATCTTTTCTATAAAAACTGTTCTATCACTAAGGTGGTTATACCCGCAACGGTCAAGGTGTCCGGTAGTTTTTTGTTTAGCGGTTGCGAAAGTCTTGAATGCATTTTTGTTTCGGGGGCGGATATACCGACCTCCTGGTCAGATAACTGGAACAACGGAAAGGCGGTATTCGGGGGATATACCGGAGAGGATATTACCTATACCTTTGTAACAGACGGCGAGCAGGTTAATCCCATCACAACCTCTGATAAAATAAAACTGCCCACGGCGGTTTATGAAAATCACATATTTATGGGTTGGTATGACAATTCCGAGTTTTCGGGCAACCCATACTATGGGGACTATTACAGTTCTCTCAAAACCGAACTTTATGCGAGATTCATAACCGAAGAAGAGTATATTGAAGAATACCTGAGAGGTCAGTCTATGGAATATGCTTATAGCATAGAAAGTGGCGAAACCTATGAGGTTGAAATCAAAAACAAGGGTGCTCAAAACTACTTTGTGCTTACCGTGCTTGACGGTGAGATGTGGAATATTTCTACTCCATCGGGAATGGGATTCCATAAGATCTGGATTTACGATGCAAACGGAAAGGAACTTTATTCCTATTTTACGGGACCTTCAAGCGACCTAAGTCACGATATTAACCACGATTATACTTTTGAAGAGGGTGGAACCTACTATATTGGAGTAGGGTATAAGTATTCCACCAAAGAGTCGGGAACCTTTGAGGTTACCTTTACAAAAATTTGATAGGGAAGAATATTCCCTAACCTTAAAAAAGGGCTACCGTGTTTGTCTTGCCGACATTTCACGGTAGTCCGAGAGGTTAAATGATGTCAAAGCGCCCCTTCCAAGCATTATTTGGGGCGCTGCGACAGATTTAACTTAATACATTAAAAAGCAATTCACTTAACTTAAATTTGAAAATTCATTGGAAAAACCAATTTTTAAGGAATATATAGATGAACATTAAAGAAATCTTTGGCAAGCATTATGAGCGACTTTTGGTCGAGGGAATACTTAAATCGACTTTAATCGGTGCTACCATAGCCCTTTTAATAAATACCGTATTTGCCTTTCTCTATTGGATGCTTTCTTTTGGAAGCAGTTGGCTTGGTGCGGTAATAGGTATTCCTTTGGGAATAGCCGTAGGAATACTGTTGTATTTTTTGAGATACAGGCTAACCGAGCAGTCGGTCGCTCGCAGAATAGACAGATGCGGTCTTGATGAAAGAATGATAACGATGGTAGAACTTAGCGGTGACCCATCGAGCATAGCACAGATTCAGCGAGCAGATGCCAGGGACAGTTTACATGCTCTTTCGGAAAAAACGGTTAAAATTAGTATTTCCCCTTTTCTTATCGCTGTTGCGTCGGTGATTCTTGCCCTCTCTATCCTGTTCACTACTCTTGCACTTTTGGCAAGTGGTGGGAAGATACCGTATGGCAAAGATATGCTTCTTCAAGGGGCGGACGGAAAATTTGAGGTCGTCTATATGACAGACGGTGGCGGAAAAATCCGTGGAGAGAGCAGTCAGAGTGTTGGCTTTGGCGAGTCCACCGATTTTGTACGTGCGGTGGCAGATGACGGATGGATGTTTGTATTCTGGGATGACGGAGAGAAAAGCCCGGAGCGAAGGGAAGAGGGCGTTTCGTCAAACATGGTTATAAAAGCCGTATTCAAAAAAATAGACAATAGCGACTCGGACGAGGATGATAGCGATTCAGCAGATGATCTTCCCTCTGGAAGCGTAAACGAGGAATCGGGAGGCGGAGATTCCGACCAGACCGGAGGAGAAAATATTAAAAACGACGGTGAGGGCAACGGCGGTGGAAAATGGCAGGATAGAAACCAGTTTATCGACGGTGCCACGTATTATAGAGATTACTTGGAATTTTATTATCAGTACGCGATGGGAGTTTTCGATTCACAAACCGATATTCCCCCCGAAATAATAGAATTTTTTGAAACCTACTTCAGCGGAATTTAATCCGAAAAATGCACTTTGAGCATTAAAAAGGCAGGAATAATATAATGAATTGGTTAGCACCCATAGGCTTTTTGGGTTTGTTGAGTTTGCTTGTGCTTATCTTGATTTACATAATCAAGCCTAATTATCAGAACAAGCGAATATCATCAACCTATATATGGCGGTTGAGTTTTAAATATAAAAAGCAAAGAATTCCTATAAGTAAAATACAGAATCTTCTCATATTTTTGTGTCAGGTTGTCATACTGGCACTTCTTGGAACTCTACTTGCAGGCCCGGTTGTAGAAACCTTTAGCGGCGGCGATGAGAATGAGGCGGTTATAATAGTAGATGCCTCGGCAGGAATGAGGATTCAGGACTCGGGAAAGACGAGATTTGAGCGTGCCGTTACCGAAGCGAGAAAAAAAGCACAGAGCACCTTTGAAAAAGGCTCTGCGGTAAGTTTTATTATAGCGGCAGATTCTGCGGAATACCTCTTCTTAAGGGTAGGCCCTGAGGGCAAAGACGAGGCGCTTGAAAAGATTGATGCTCTCTATCTTGAGGCAAAGGAAAAATGCTCTTTTGCGTCAATTGATGTGAGCGACTCTGTAACCTTGGCAGAATCGGTCCTTGAGCAAAATTCCGAGGCAGAGGTTTATTTTTACACGGCTACTGATTACACCTATCCCAATGGAGTAAATGTTGTGAAAATAGCCTCCAAAAACGAATGGAACGCAGCCATACTTGGCTGTAATGCAGAACTTGATAATGATAACCATTATCGAATAAAGATAGATGCAGCGTGTTACGGAAAAACCGATTTTATAACCGTATATTGCAAGATTTACGGTGTAAACGGTGATTCGAGTAATGTCGTTTCTCTTGAAAAGGGCGAGTTTTTTGATCCGTCAGCAGAAGAGAAGGAAATTGTTTTCACCTCCGACGATATATCGTCAGGCGCAATTTATTCCTATGATTATATTGAAACGTATGTCGGCGTTAGGGATTCCTTTGCAGATGATAATTCCTTCTTCCTTTACGGTGGTACAAAAAGAGTTATAAAAATTCAGTATGCGAGTTCCTCTCCTAACAACTTTTTCGAGAGTGTAATAAGAACGCTTAGGCAAAGCACTAAAGAGATATGGGACGTTCAGTTTACTCTGCTTAAAGCAGACGAGCCCTTTGCGACAGAGGGATTTGATATTTATATTTTCGAGCATAAAATGCCACAGACTATCCCGACAGACGGAGTAGTTCTGCTTGTTGATCCGACTTCGGCACCCGTAGATTCGGGATTGCAGATAGGCTCTTCATATATAATAGATAGCAGTTCTGTACTTTCAGGTGGTAAGGAGCACGAACTTACCAAGTATATCACACCTAATAGAATCACCATAGCAAAATATAACGACATCATATTGAGCGAGGGCTATGAGGAGTTGATGCTTTATAACGGCAGACCTGTTATGCTTGTTAAGGATACCCCTAAGGCAAAGGTTTTGGTTTGGGCATTTGATTTGAATTATTCAAACCTTATAGCCCTGCCCGATTTCCCCACGCTTGTTTACAATATGTTTAACCACTTTGTTTTTGAAACCTTCTCTGGATATTCTTTTGAGGTTGGAGAGACTATTGAACTTAACGGAAGAGGCGAAACACTTAGCGTCAGCGGCGACCAATACGAATATACCTTTGAGGACTGCAAGGGAGAGTTTACACCAACACGCCCAGGCACCTATACGGTAATTCAAGGTTCGGCAGGCGGAGAAGAACTTTCCGAGGAGAGGTTCTTTGTCGCTATTCCTGCAGGCGAGAGCGACACCGAGAAAACCGTGGATTCCTTACCATTTGTAAAGGTAACAGACACGCGCAGCAGGGAATATGAGGATCTTTTGCTTTATTTTGCAATAGCACTTTGTGTGTTTATGTTTGCAGAATGGATTCTCGAAATCAAGAAAAATTATTGAGGGGATAGATATGTCAAATTTTAGAATAACTTATAACTACCCCTGGCTGCTTTTGCTTATAATTCCTGCTGTTCTTCTTGCGCTGATTCCTTATTTTCGCTTGGAAAAAAGATATCGCTTCACAAGAAACAGGGTTATTTCAATAACGCTTCATATAATTTCTATGGTGCTTGTCATTAACCTGCTTGCGGGGCTTGGATTCTCTTACGAAGTGCCTAACGAAGAGAACGAGGTCATACTTCTTGTTGACGTTTCAGACAGTACGGAAAAGGAGAGCGATAGCAAGGACGACTTTGTGAGGTCGGTTATTGATATATGTGGCGAGGGCTGTAAAATAGGAGTTGTAAAATTCGGACACGGCGTCAACTATGCCGTAAAACTTACCGACGATAAGGAAAGTGCTTTTGAAAACTACCTTACCTCGGAAAATCCGAGTGGCTCGGCAACGGCGCTTGCAGATGCTCTGAAATTTACTGCATCCTTGTTCACCAACAAAAAGACTTCTAAGATAGTTGTCGTTTCGGACGGGCTTGAAACCGACGGAGATGCGCTCGTTTCTCTCAATGAGATACTTTCCGAGGGAACGGTTGTTGATTCGGCTATTATAGAAAAGGAGCAGGTGGAGGATATCCAGATAGTTTCTGCCGTGGTTGAAAACTCGGATATCGTGATAGGCGAAAATTTCGTCATTGATCTGACTGTAAAGAGCAACTCCACAGAAAGCGAGGAGGCTGCCGTCCTTCGCCTTTACGACAACGGAAAACTTTACGGAGAAACTATTGTAGGAATAAAAAACGGTGATAACGAGATACCTGTATCTCTTAGTTTGTCCGAGAGGGGAATGCACGAACTTTCTTTCGAGTTGATAACCGATTATGAGTTGTTTGGCGAGCCTCTTGCAGATTCGGTCGGACAGAATAACCGTTATTACACTTATGTAAATCTTGAAACCTTTGAAAACATCCTTCTTATAGAAAGATATGAAAACGAGGCGGAAGAACTAAAAAATCTTTTAGCCCAAACCAAAAATCTGACCGATATAAGCGTACAAGAGGATATTTTAGATTTTCCAAAAAGCATTTCGGATATGGCAAAATACGAACAGATAGTGCTTGTCAATATCGCTTATTCGGATATGCCTTTGGGATTTGAAGCACTTTTGAATAGGTATGTATATGAACTTGGAGGAGGTCTTTTCACGGTTGGAGGAAGAAATGATTATGACCAAAACGGCAACCTTATTCCCCATGCGTATAACAGGAAGGACCTTGAAAATTCCGAGTACTTAAAATATATGCTTCCTGTAAATGCGGAGGACTATACTCCTCCTATTGCGGTGATGCTCGTTGTTGATACCTCGCTTTCAATGAAAAGCACAGGCAAACTCACCGCGGCCATAGACGGAGCCAAGGCGTGCCTTGATGCACTTCACGACAGAGATTTTTGTGGAATTGTATCCTTTAGCAGTGCTTCGAGCGAAAGGCTTAGCGTCCTACCCGTGTCGCAAAGAGATACTATCTCTGAGGCTATTAAAAGGTTGGAAGACGATGCCGGTGGCGGAACAATATTCTCTGATGCCATTATGAAGGCGGGGCGCGCTCTCTCGGTAATAAATAATGTTGAGAGAAAGCATATTATTTTGATAACCGACGGTCTGCCCGGCGATTCCTTCGATGACTATAAGGGGTATATTGATGATAACGTCGAGGACGGAATAACCATGTCGGTGCTTACTTTGGGCATTGACGATGCCAAAAAAGAGGCCGAGATGCAAAAAACGGCAACTGCCGCAGGTGGAAAGTTCTATAACGTCAATAGCATAGGCTCTATTTCAAACACGATGTATAAAGATCTTACAGAGGAAGCAATACCGGAGATTGAGTACGGAGAGGATTTCAACCTTAAAATTAAGGACAGAAGCCCTATTTTATCGGGGATAATCCCCCAGGCAATTCCTCCCCTTTGTGGATATTACGGCACGGTTGCCAAGAAGGACGCCACCGTTCCTCTTATGGGAGAGTACGTTCCTATATACGCCACCCACAAATACGGTAAAGGCACGGTTGGAAGTTTTATGTGCGACCTCGGTGGTGAATGGTCCTCGACCTTTATGGCAAATCCTGTCGGCAAGGCGTTGATAGAGAACATCGTAGAGAGTATATTCCCCTCCCAAGATGTCCGTGCGGACGATATAAAATTCGAGATGAAGTCGGATAACTATTTGCACTGGATTAATATTCACACAGGGCTACAAGATGAACTTGTTGAAGTTAGGGTGGCGCCCGTGAGTTCTCATCTTCAGCATTTGCACGGCGAGATAGAGGTTAATAGCGCAGAGAGTAACAGGAGATTTACCTTCTCGATAATCGAGCCGGGACTTTATGAGATAAAGATAATTCTGTCCGACAAAGAGGGAAATGTAAAGTCCGATATTACGACATATAAAGTATTTTCTTATTCCGAAGAATACGATAGTTTTGCGGACGAACCCAATAGGGGCGAGGCTCTTATGTCCGAACTTGCCGATGCGAGTGGAGGTAGGCAGATTCTCGATCCCGCCAACGTTTTTGCAAGTCTTTCCGAAACATTAGAGTGTAGGTATGATCCAAGAGTAATATTGATAATTACCGCAATAGTTCTGTTCCTTCTTGATATTGCGGTTCGCAAATTTAAGTTCAAGTGGCTCCACGAAATCATAGGGGAGCAAAAAAATAATTAGAATTGAAGTGTGACCTGCCTATCGAATAATCTTTTGACGATAATGGCACACTATGCAATTTTGCAAAACCGAAAGGAGAAGTAGATGAAGATAATTCGTTTACTTACACTTTGTTTAATAAGTTTAAGCCTTTTGCTTTTTACTGCTTGCTCTACCGAGGGTGAACTTTCAGAGCCAAGCGGAGTGACGGTTGATTATGAAATCCTGACTCTTAAATGGGGCGAGGTCGCCGGAGCGAAAACCTACACGGTGCGTATTGAAACCGAGGGACAGGCTCCCATGGAAACAGAAATAAGCAAAAACTATTACTCGCTTGAAACTCTTTCGCCGGGATTATACGACATATCTGTCAGGGCAAATGGCAATAAGGTCGTCGATTCACGCTTCTCGGAGTCGATAAGTTTTGAAAGAGAAGTCGAATGCGGTCTTGAATTTAATATGATTGCAGGCGGATATGAGGTGTCAGGCAAGGGGCAGGCAACGGGTAAAGTGGAAATACCTGCAACTTATAGGAAAAAGGATGTAATAGCCATTGGGGAAAATGCTTTCTTTAACGCAAGCGATATTAGCGAAATAAAACTTCCCGAAAGCATAAAATCCATAGGAGCATTTGCCTTTGCCGGTTGTTCCTATCTTGAAAAAATAAATATTCCCAAGGGCCTTAATTATCTTGGGGAGAGTGCCTTTTCGGGTTGTCGCTCGGTGGGAGGAGAACTTTCTCTGCCTGACAGCCTTACAGAAATTCCAAAGGGGGCGTTTGCGTACTGTTCTTCGCTTGAGTCGGTTCGATTTGGAGAAAAACTTTCATATATCGGAGATAACGCATTCACCGACTGCTCGCATATTAAAGCCCTTGCATTCCCCGAAACCTTGAGGGAGATTGGCGGCTTTGCGTTTGCTGCGTGTGCCGACGTACCCGAAATAAACTTTAGAGAGGGACTTTTAGAGATAGGAGAATTTGCTTTTTCCAAGGCACTTTCTCTTACTTCTGTATCGCTTCCTGATAGCCTTAAATATATAGGAAAGGGTGCTTTTTATCTTAACTCGGCTCTTGAGTCTGTGACTCTTGGCTCTGGGGTGGAAGAACTTGGTGATTCGGCATTTCTTGACACGGCGATTTATAAAAACTCACCGACGAATGAAATATATGTCGGAAATTGGTTTATAGGTCTTTTGGACGCCTCAGCCCCCACGATAAATATAATCGAAGGAACGGTGGGAATAGCGAACAGTGCATTATATGCCAATCAAAACCTGACGGCGGTGGAACTGCCGAACAGTGTCAAGTACATAGGTGTTCACGCCTTTGCGGCAAGCAATATAGTCAGCATAGTGACGGGAAGCGGTGTCAAAAGGATAGCGGATGAGGCATTTTTGTACTGTGAAAAACTGATAGACGTAGCACTTGGCTCTTATGACTTCACCGAGCAGGAAATCAAGGATAGTTCGCTTTTGAGCATAGGTAATTACGCTTTTATGAATTGCCCGCAGTTGCAGAGAATAACTATTCCCTCGTCGGTTATAGATATTGGAGCCTACGCCTTTCGCAATACGGATATCTTCAAAAGTTCTATGACGGGGGCTGTATATGCCGATAATTGGATAGTCGATTTTAACGATACGATAACCGAAGAACTTGTGGTGGATAAGGGTACGGTTGGAATTGCTCGTTACGCATTTTATAACTGTCAGCAACTCAAAAGCATAAAGATAGATTCGAGCGTTCGCATAATCTCTAAGGGTGCATTCTATAATTGCACCGCACTTGAAAGGGTTGAATTTCCCGACGAACTTGAAACTATTGAGGATTATGCATTTTATTCCTGCACCTCCTTAAAACTTACACGCCTGCCCCCTATGCTCAAAAAAATAGGGCGTTCGGCATTTTATCTTTGTGGTAGGGCGGATAATTATATTGGAGATACAGATAGCGACCTGCTTGAAATTCCTGCGGGCGTTACCTATATAGGCGATTTCGCATTTTACGGCTGTGGCTACCGTAGCGGTGAAGCAATAAGCGGAGAAACAGCAACCGCTGGTATTGATATAATAGTTATCGGCGATAGTGTTGAATATATAGGAAAATGTGCCTTCCGTGGTTTCGCTTCTCTTAGAAGCGTTACTATTGCGGGGACTGCTATGATTGGAGATAAGGCATTTTACGAATGCTCATCTCTTGAACAAGTGGTCGTGGGTGATAAACTTGTCGGTATTGGAAACAAGGCGTTTTATAAGTGCTCCAAACTTAAAACCGCAACCTTCCCAAGCACGCTTACTTCGGTAGGCGAGTACGCATTCTATAAATGCGAATCTCTCGAAACGATGGATTTGGGAAAAACTGTTGAAAAAATCGGAGCATTTGCCTTTTACGGCAACACCTTGCTCAAAAATATTAGCCTACCCACGAGCGTTATTTCAATAGGCGGACAGGCGTTTAGGGATTGCAAATCTCTTTCGTATCTATCACTTGGCAAAAACATTTCGTATATTGGGGCGCACGCATTTTATTCCTGCCCCTCGCTGACGGTTTATATAGATAGCGAGATTGAATCTTCTTTGTGGGATAAGGACTGGAATTCAAGTTTTGTTCCTGCGGTGTGGGGCTGCGAGATAACCTCTGAGGGGTACTTGTATTCGGTAAAAGGAAGCGATAAAACCGTATCCAATATGTTTTCCGACACAATACTTTCACAGCCTGTAAAAGAGGGATATGTATTTCTTGGCTTTTCCAAGACACCCGACGCCTCTTCTGCGAAATATCCGCTGGAATATCTTGCCGGCATAACATCGGGTGAGAGGCTTTATTCGGTCTTTGATGTCAGCGATTAAAACCGATCTTTGTGATTTTAGGGATAATATAAAAACGGAGAAAATATAGCAATTATGAGAAAAAATTTAAGAATTGTTTTACTGGTCACGGCAATGCTCGTTTTCCTTTTCGTTGCCGTTTCCTGTGCCTCTGCAGATTCTATTTCTGTAAGCGAAAACAGCAGTTTTCAGTCGGTTTACGTCCGTGGTCAGGAACTAAATCTTTCGGGCTTAACCTTGCAGGTTACTACGGGCGATAAAACCACCGAAATTCCTTTTGACAACAAGGGCGTAACGGTTTCGGGATATGAAAAGGACACTCTTGGCAAGCAGACCTTGAAAATCGAATACGACGGAGTTTCTACCGAGATAACGGTTACCGTGGTTGAAAGATTGGTTGTAAACGGTGCACTCACCGATTATCTTGTCGGTGAGGAATTTGATAAAAGCAAGGGCGTCGTTAAGGTAACGGATAACAAAGGAATATCGACAACCCTTCCGCTTTCTTCGGATTCCATATCGATTAGTGGCTTTGATTCCTCCAAGGAGAGTCTTGGTCAGGGGCTTCTTGTGAGTTACAACAATGGCACAGAAGTTTATGAGGGTAGTTTAAGCGTAAATATTTACGCAATCGCTTCTGTTGATTTCCGCAGGCCCAACGAGGTTGCATACAGTAGCCATTATCAGGGCAATCCTATTGCACTTGGCGGTAGATTTGTGCTCAAAGGAACGGGTGGAGTGGTCCAAAGAGAAGTGGCCATTACCGAAGATATGATTTCCGGCCTTGATACCGGTGTAGCAACCGCCGAGAATCCATCGGTTTCTCAGTGGCTTACGGTTACTTTTAGGGGAGAAGCCTATAAATACGAAGTTGAGATTATTTATACCGACGTATCTCTCTTTGCCGATAATTCCGAGGCATTTAATTCGGTTAACTGGGAGGGCGAGAGCGAGCCGCAGATAGAAAAGGAAGTGGGCGAACTTGCTCTTGAACTTATGAAGTTGTACTTTGAAATGCCCACCTCCGAGCAAGCACTTTTGGATGAGGACACCGTGTTTAACGTTGCCCGTGCTGCGATGGTGTACGGCTTTGAACTTTTCGCGGATAATATTCGTCTTTTCGAAGGTGTTTTTGCTATTGAATACGGAGAAAAGGTGCTTTATCTTGAAAGTTACGATAAGGTTAAGGAATCGCTTAAACTTTTTGACGACTATGATAGCGCCATATATTCCGTGTCCCCCTTGCTTCTTGAACTCATAGAGGAATACGGTGATAGAGTTATTTATGAAAACGAAGAGGTAAGGATATATTTCAATTCCTACCCGATTTTTGACGACCTTGAACTTGTTGAACTTGAAGCAATGCTTCAACACGTTGTGAGCGTATTCGACCTTGTAAAGAATATTCCCGAAAACTGGCGTGAAAGCGGGCTTGACGACCATGCCGATGCTTTGAGAATGGCGGCTTTCAAAATTCTTGAGGAGAGATATATTCTTAAATACCCAAATATGTACTATCTCCTTTCGTCTTGGCGTACAGGGGACGACCTTTTCGATATGCTTTATACATACTTATATGAAGCCGATGAAAAGAACGCAATTGCAAGTCTTATAGTGTATGGTTTGCCAACACAACTGCTCCGACTTTATGAGCATATTCTGACAGGAGTGTTAGCCGTCGAGGAACTTCAATATGAAAACTACACCGACACCACCAGACTCTTATACAATTACTACTGTGCCGCAGAATACGCAAAGAGTTTGACAGAACAAAAGGGAACGGTAGAGAATTATATCTATTTTAACATACCCGCAAATCCTCTCTTTGGTATAGATTTGTCAACGCTTGTAAACTTTGAACTTATGTTCTCCTATCTTCGCACGGCAGTATGCGATTTTTCGGAAGGATTGGTTGACGTCAAGGCTTATGATGATGTTTTGAAGGTGTATGTGAACCTGATTCAAAATATCATAGATATAAAGGGTTATGAATCGACAAAGGATTATGGTGATAAAATCAAGACTCTTTTCGATATGTTCGTTGAACTTTCCCCGGTAGAGCAGTATAACCTTATCGCTATATTCAATTCGCTCTATAAACTCGGAACTCCTGATTTCGCTTTTGACGATTCGGTGGCAGATGCTTCAAAATTGAGCCTTTTCAATCTTGCTATAAATGATTTTATCAGAGGTAGGTTTTCTGCCGAGCAGGCGGATGTTTACAACGACCTTATTCTTGCAATAGAGGTATATGCAAACAGGTTTGGCTATGCAAATTGGGAGAGCGATTTTATATCAAGAATGGAAAGGGTTGAGGCTGCCGAGGGACTTTTGGAAGGCGACGACAAGACCGCTTTCGATTTCTATCTTCGCACGGCATATAATAAATATATTGGAATAAAAGAGAATCTTGACAATAATCAAGATCTCGGTGAATGGGCGGACGAATTTGCCACTCTTAATAAGGTGATAATCGATTTGCAGACCGCTTATTACCATATAAGCACCAGTAGCACCTGCAACTACAATTATTTCCTTGCTTCCTTTGAAAGAGCCTGTGAACTTAGCGAGATGATAATATCAAATGCACCCGCCGAGGTGGTTTATGCTTTTCGTCACAAACCCTTGTTTGCAGTGTATGATTCAAGCGATGAGTCCTCGGATGAGCAGGTATATATTACTTATGAATATGTTATAAATCTGTATCGTAATACATATATGTATATTCTCTTATACTTTGGTAGTTCAGAGGTTAATATCTATGACACCTACCGTGAGTTTGAGTTGGATAGTTTCCTTTCGCTTTATTACGATATGGTAAGTGCTTTTGTTAATAAACAAAGCGAGCAGACAATAGTTTTCGATAAAGAAAAGACGCTTGCTGTTTTGGCTGCTTTCCGAGATCTTGATTCTAAGATAAAATCCTTGTTTATAACGATGGAGGGCGGTGTAGATATGTATTATACCGCACTTGGACAGTTTGTAGCCGAAGCGTTTAGCGAGGAGGCTGCCGAGGTTGCTCTTAAACTGTTTACACTCGAAAAATATATTTATAACTATGAGGTAGTTGAGAATTCGTCGGTTCTTAATTTGATAAAAGAACTTCTCGTAGAGATAGAGGCACTATACGGAAATCTTGAGGGCGAGAATAAGACGTCTTTTGCACCGTTTGAGCAAACCTATAATTATTATGTAGAAAAATGCGAGGAACTTCTCTCGGCCGAGTAATGCAGGGTGACAAGAAAGCATTAGCACGGTATGCATAATTAAACATTTCTTTGCATAAATAAATTATTTTTCAATAGAGGGTTGACAAAGTTATATATCGGTTGTATAATAGAAAAAAGAGATTTAAATGTTTATGCTCCTTGATTGATTAAAAATGAACAAATAATTATTCACTTAATATTCATTCACAAAGAAAGGAAAAAATCATGAAAAAAATTCTCGTGGCATTGCTTCTGGTTGTATTAGCGATTTTCTTCGTTACCGGTTGCAATATGGAACAAGACTACACAGTAACCTTTGATTCCAACGGTGGCACAGCCGTTGAAAGTCAGGTTGTGAAATCGGGAGAAAAGGCAACAGAGCCTACTGCTCCCACCAAGGAGGGCTATACCTTCGTAGGTTGGTTCGTTGGCGACACCGCCTATGATTTTGAGGCGGCAGTTACCGAGGACGTAACCGTAAAGGCTAAATGGACTCAGAACACATACAATGTAACCTTTGATACCGACGGAGGAAGTGCAGTTGATTCGCAGACCGTTACCCACGGTCAGAAGGCAACCGAGCCTACTGCTCCCACCAAGGCGGGCTATACCTTCGTAGGTTGGTTCGTTGGCGACACCGCTTATGATTTTGAAGCGGCAGTTGCCGGGGACGTAACGATAAAGGCTAAATGGACTCAGAATACATACACTGTAACCTTTGATGCGGACAACGGCACCGAGAACACCACCGCAACCGTTGCAGAAGGAGCGAAGGTTGAGGCTCCCGTTGCACCTACCAAGGTGGGTTATGCCTTTGTAGGCTGGTATCTTGGCGACAATGCTTATGACTTTGAAACCGCTATAACCGGCGAAATCACTCTCAAGGCTGTTTGGACGCTTAACCAGTACACCGTAACCTTTGATGCCGACAACGGCACCGAGAACACCACCGCAACCGTTGCACATGGTGGCACCGTAGCGGCACCCACCGAGGCTCCCACCAAAGAGGGCTATACCTTCGTAGGTTGGTTCGTTGGCGAAAATGCTTATAATTTTGAATCTGTTGTTACTGGTGAATTCACCATTAAGGCAGTATGGGAAATAAATAAATATACCGTAAGTTTTGATTCTAACGGCGGTAGTGCAGTAGAAGATGCAACCGTTGAGCACGGCCAGGCGGTAGCAAAGCCCACCGACCCCACAAAGCGTGGCTATACCTTCGTAGGTTGGTTTGTTGGTGAGACCGCGTATAATTTCGAAACACCTGTAACCGATGGCTTCAAAGTGGTTGCTAAATGGGTAGAGGCTATTCCCGACCTTAGCAAGCTTGCAGGAAAATGGACAGGAACCGAAAACGGAACTAATTACTATGAGTTCGTTATCAAAGCGGACGGAACTGTTACCGCTTCCTATGAAAATTCTTTCAATACCGTTGTAATGAACAAGAATTTCGTCCTCTTTGACGGCGAAAAGTTCGTAATTAATTACTCGGTATCTACCTCTCCCGATGCGGCAGAGATTGAATTCGTATTCTCGCAAGAAAATTATACTCTTACCACAAATTCCGCTGTTGCAGGCAGCTCGCTCACTCTCACTAAAACCTACACCGTAACCTTTGATACCAACGGTGCTAATAAGGATAAAGAATATACCGTTACCCACGGTTCTCTTGTTACAGAGTATAAGCCTTCCAGGACAGGATACGATTTGAAGGGTTGGCTTCTTAACGATGTAGCATTCGATATCACTACTACCCCCATAACCTCTGATATTACTCTTGTTGCTCAGTGGGAAGTTAAGATGCTTACTCTTAAGTTCTACGGTCAGGACGGTGTTACTACTCTGGTTAAGGAGTTTAAGGTTGCTTACAATTCTACCTTGAACGATTGCATAGATCAGATTCCTACCGAGATTCCTACTACCGATGGATTTAAGTTCAACGGAAAGTGGTACACTACAATTAAGGCTACCTCTCCCGCAAGCATGACGAGCAAGATAACCTCTGATAAGGAATATTTCCCCGGACTTATTGCTCCTATGAATGATATTGAGGGTACTTGGAATGGTACTGACAAAAATGGAATTGTTTATAAAATGGTTGTTGATGCGACTAATACTACCGTAACCATAACTACAACAACCATTGTAGATAACAACCCCGTTGTTACTCAGTATATTGTAAAAACCATACTCTACAAGGAAATCGCCGGTGCAAGTTCCACAGACATCAAACTTGTTATTAGATACGTAATAGGCGATTCCACCTCCGAGTCCACCTTGACTCTTACCTATAACGCAGGAAAATTCGAAGGCTCCGACTCTCTCGTTCTTGAAAAAGAGGGCAAGAAGGTTACCGTAACCTTTGATTCCAAGGGTGGCACCCAGGTTGACCCTCAGACTATTGTGGCAGGCGATAAGGCAACAGAGCCCGAAGCTCCTAAAATGGAAGGCTTTGAATTTGACGGTTGGTACAATGGCGACGTTAAGTACGATTTTGCAACTGCCGTTGACACCGATATCACCCTCGTTGCAAAGTGGAAAGAGATTACAAACTATAAAGTAACCTTTAATCTTGACGGCGGCGAACTCAGTGGCGCAGTGCTTGAGCAGTCTGTTGCAGCAGGTGCGCTTGTGGTTGCCCCCGACGGAACTCCTACAAAGTCTAACTACGTTTTCAAAGGCTGGTACCTTGATGGAGCAGAGTACAATTTTGCTACTCCTGTAACAAGGGATATCACCCTCGTTGCTAAGTGGGTTGCTGCCAAAAAGGTGACCTTTATTAAGCAGGACAATAATACCAAGTTCGAAATTATGTTCGAAACTGGCAAAACTCTTGAAGAGAGCATAACCGACAACTATGTAGACATAATTGTAGGCTTAACAGGTGTTGATAAGAGCACTGTTGTTAAACCCGCAACCTTTGAAGAAATAAAGGCTAATCTTGTTGATGCTCTTCGTACCATAAAGGGTTCTACCTTCATCGGTATGTGGACCAAGAGTGCGACCGGAACGACCGAGGTTAACTTCTCGGAAAAATTGAGTGGAACTTACAATATTTATGCAAACTTTATAGCACCTTCCGTTATTGCTGAAATTGAAGGCACTTGGATTGCTACAAAGGCTGACGGAACTGTAACCGGAATTTTCACAACCGTAATAACTCGTGATGACGCAGGTAAAATCATAGACGTAGACTGCACGGTAACGATTGGAGAAAAAGTGAACACCTCGGTTTGGGTAAGAACCACTTATTCGAACGGTCAGGAACAGATACACATCAGATATCAGGGAACTTCATCGTTACAGACCTATACAATTAAGAAGGTAGATTCCGTATGGCAGTATTCGAACGGCAACTTTGTTAAGGATGACGGCGGACCCAAGAACTTTGTTGTAAGCTTTGATTCCAACGGAGCGAATGCAATCGATTCTCAGACTGTGGTAGAGGGTGAAACTGCAACCGCACCTACCGCTCCTACCAAACTGGGCTTCGCCTTTGCAGGCTGGTATATCGATGATACCGCTTACGATTTCAATACTCCCGTAACTAAGAACATTACCGTCGAAGCGAAGTGGACACTGGACATCAAAACCGCAGATGTTGTCGGTTCTTGGGGTTGCACTATTGTCGGCGAGAGTTATGGCTATGAAACAACAGAAGACTATCTGTTCATATTCTTTGCAGACGGTAGCGTTTCCGCTACGCTAAGCGAAACGATGTATGGATATACCACTTCAAGCGAGATTGATGTTCTTTCTTTGGGTAAACTCGTTTATGAAAACGGTAATATTATTTTCTCTGAGAATGGCGGATCTGATATTACTCTTACACCCAAGAGTATTCTTAATGATGTAAAGGGAACTTGGACAGGTAATGAAAATTACTCGGGTATGATGATTCCTTACACATTGACTGTAAACGATGACGGAACAATCAGTGCTGTGTGCGATATGTTTGGAACCGAGTATGTATTAACTCTCGTTTCTCTTGATAACAAGATCGTACTTGATTACATGAGTTCTATGAAGGTAACGCTTGTTTTCGATGGAGAAAAACTTGTTGGCACCGGTGTTATGAGCGCTCCCTTGACTATGACTCCTTATGTTGCCTCTGAAGACGCACTTACTTTTGAGAAAATAGCAGGCACCTGGTGTGCAACCGAGAATTTCTACGGCATGACCTTTAACTACACATTTGTGATAAATGCAGACGGAACGGGTTCGGCTAAGTATGTAGGTGATGGTACCTACGAAACCGTTATGTCCTTTGATAAATGGGTTATCGAAGGCAACAAATTGATTCTCAATTACAATGTGGACGGAGGCGAATGTGATCCTTTAACATTCTCTCTTGTGGATGGCAAGCTTGTTGGCATAGGTCCTATGAGCACAGAAATCGCTTTAGAGAAGCAATAAAAGTATATATCAACAAATAACTAATAAGGGGTTCTACCCTCATTGGTCTGTGGACCAAGGGCAGAATCGGCACGACGAGGTTAACTACTCGGAAAAATTGAACGGGCTTTGCAAAATTTTTGCAAACTTAAAGTTATTAGTTAAAAATTAAAACAAGTGCTTACCTGCCCTAAAAAGCAAGGTAAGCACTTGCCTTTATGGGCTCTTTGTCAATAGGCGGAGAACGGCTCGGATAATTAAGCCGAGAAAATGATATTTAGCAAGGATTTTCCCCCGCTTTGTAGGTACATATTTAATTAAGGAAAGAAAATGTGCTTTTATTCCCTCTTGCAAAATCGGTTTTTGTGTTGTATAATTTCTATATAAAGCTTTCATAAAACGAGATAGCGGAGGTAGTAATGCTAAACGACCTTATATTTGCATTCAATGCCACGACACCGATTATATTAACGGTGCTTATAGGATATTTTCTCAAAAGGATAGGGATGATGAATGCCGACTTTTCTAAGGCGGCAAACAAACTGGTCTTCAGAGTCTTTTTGCCTGTAATGCTCTTTATGAATGTTTACGGCATAGAGGATATTTCGGGATATGACTTCGGCTTTGCCGTTTATGCCGCCCTTGCAACCATAATACTTTTCCTTATAGGAATTCCCTCGGTTATGCTCGTGAGTGACAAAAACGAGCGTCGAGGTGCGCTTATGCAGGGCATATTCCGTTCAAATTACGCGCTTATCGGTATTCCTCTTGCTACCTCGCTCTTTGCCGAGGAGGGCGCCGCTGTTGCAACACTTCTTTCTGCCATTATGGTTCCAATTTTCAATATGCTCGCGGTTGTCGCGCTCTCGATTTTTGGCACAAAAGGGAAGGGAAGTATTAAAAAGGTGCTTCTCGGTATTATAAAAAACCCCTTGATTATCGGGATTTTTGCAGGTCTTCTTGCTCTTGGAATTCGTGCGATTTTCGTTCATTTTGGTATTTCCTTCCGCATAAACTCTGTGCCTGCCGTGTGGAAAACCCTTGAATATCTTAAAAATCTTGCAACACCCTTGGCGCTTCTTGTGCTTGGTGCGCAGTTCGAATTTTCCGCAATACCTCACCTTCGCCGTGAAATTATTACGGGAGTCATCATTCGCTCGATTCTCGTCCCTCTCTTAGGTCTTGGAATTGCCTATATAGCCTTTGGCACGAGGTTTGGCGGTGCCGAATTTGCCGCACTTGTTGCCGTATTTTGTACCCCTGTTGCCGTTTCAAGCGTACCTATGGCACAGGAGATGGGCGCTGACACCTCTCTTGCAGGACAACTTGTCGTTTTCACTACGATTTTAAGCGCACTTACCATTTTCGTATCCTCCTTTGTATTAAAGGCTGTCGGTGTCTTTTAACCCTAACGGACTTGTTTTGAAGTGATATTTTTACGCCCCTTGCTATAATTACCTGAAAAAACGGGTAGCAAGGGGCTTGTTTTTTGCTTGAAAAACAAGCGCTCAAGGTTGCTATTTTTTAATATTCGACATTTTGGTGGGTTTGCACAAAAAAATAAAATATTCTTCTCTGCATAAGTGGACTTTTTTTGAAAATATCAAAAAAATAAAGAAAATAGTTCCTCTCAGTCAAAAAAGTTAAGGAAAAGGTTGTATGATTGCTATATAATGAATTTGTTAAAGAATAAACGAATATAAATATAGAAGGAATCTTCCTTAACAATGCAGAATATATCATTTAAGCAATACCGCAACATTGATCTTACCATTTTGTCGGTATTGTTGCTTTTATCCGAGGGAATTACCACTTTTGCCACTACCAAATGGTTTGTTGGAGTTCCTTTTGCAATATCAACAACGTTGATTTTCATTATAATTACAATGATGCGTTGGGGGGTGTTTGCATTCATTCCCGCGGCTGTTGGCGGAATAGTTTTCTCTATTGCCTCGGGAGCAGGGGCGACGCAGTTTGTTATTTACACAGCAGGCAATCTTTTCGCACTTCTTCCCTGTATCTTCCTTCACTTTGTCGATAAGGAAAAGGTGAGAAAAAGCATTTTTCTTCTTACCGTACTCTCGGTTTTATCCTACGTATCGCTTGCCCTTGGAAGATGGCTTGTTTCGCTAATATTTGAGCCGAGCATAAAATCTCTTCTCGTTTATCTTACGACCGATATTGTAACCCTCCTCTTTACCACGGTTATTCTTGTTTTGATGCGTGGCGTTGACGGTATGATTGAGGACCAAAGGCACTATCTTGTTCGCCTTAGTGAAGAAAGAGAGAAAGAGGCAAGCAAAACTTCTGACGGTGACGATCTTGAGTCTATATCAGAGGATCCCGACTATCTTAGCGGAGTATTTGATGATGGGGAAGCCCCCCGCCCAAAAGGAGAAGAAGGTGCGGACTAAAATCCCGCCTCTTCCACAACAGGTAGCGATGAGGACACCAGAGAATAAGTAAATATTAGTTCGAACTATTTTGCAGCCGTAGTTTTGCGGCGATTCAATAAAAAAAGTCACAGGCGTGTGACGGAAAGCGGAGAATTTATATGAAATTTGTGCCCGATGATTATCTCGTCTATGACGAGGCGACAGGAACCTATCACGAGGACGCAGAACAGGTAGTCAGGGATGACGTTGAGAAGCATACATGGCTAAACGTCTTCAGGACGATTATCAAGGACTGGCGCTTATATCTTATGCTTGTGCCTATGCTGCTCGTATTCGTCTTCTGGAGATATCTCCCGATGTACGAGCTTCTCGGAGCATTCAAGGTAAACGATGCAAACCTTGATGTTGCCGACCAGATGTACGCAGGCTTTTCCTACTTCAAAACTCTCTTCTCGGGAAGTTCTACCGCGGCAGAATTCTGGAGGGCATTCCGTAACACCTTCCTTCTTTCCTTCTATGGTCTTTGCTTCGGTTTCCCGATGCCTATCATAATAGCGCTCTTCTTCAACGAGATTAAGTCGAATATTGCGCGAAGCATATATCAGGTTATTACATATCTTCCCAAGTTCATATCCACGGTTGTTATGACCACCCTTATTGCGATGCTTGTCCGTCAGGGAATCACCGATAAGAATCTTGAGATGGGAATGGGTGTCATTTCTCAGTTGTTCGTAAATCTTGGATTGATTACCGAGGAGGTCGGACAGGCGGGACTTCTAAACAACGCGGGCTTCTTCCGTGGAATTTATCAAATAAGCGGTATTTGGGAAACGGCGGGCTACGATTCGATAGTATTCTTTGCCGCGATAATCTCGATTAGCCCCACAAGTTACGAGGCTGCGCAGATAGACGGCGCGGGCAAGATGGCACAAATGCGCTATGTCGTGCTTCCCAGTATTCTTTCAACTATTGTAATTATGCTTATTACCCGTATCGGCTCGCTTTTGAACGTCGGATACGAAAAGGTGCTTCTTCTTTATAATACACAGACCTTTGTAACGGCAGACGTTGTTTCCACCTTTGCACAGCGAATGGGTATGACTAACGGACTGATAGGACTGTCAACGGCGGCGGAAATGCTAAACAACGTCGTGGGAATGCTTCTTGTAATAGGAGCAAACACGATAGCACGCAAGGCGTCCGACGTATCACTGTATTAAGGAGGCAATATGAAAAGGCGACTTGAAATATCCGAACTTATATTCAAGATATTAAGTTATGTTTTCCTGACGGTATTTGCCGTTTGCTGCCTCTATCCCTTTATTTACACGATAAGTGCGGCAATCTCCGCACGTGAGGCGGTGGAGTACGGAGAGATAGTGCTTTTCCCAAAGGGAGTGCAGTTTGAGGCGTTTGCACAGATGTTCAATGACAATATGTTCTGGAACTCCTACGCAAACACTCTCTTTATCACCTTCTATGGAACTCTTTGGGCGATGGGCTTTTCCATTCTTGGCGGATACGCCCTCTCAAAGAAAAGGCTTCTTTTCCGCAAGGGCTTCAACTTCTTCCTTGTATTTACGATGTGGTTCTCCGCGGGCATTATCCCGATGTATATAAACTACATTCAGACTCAGGAAGTATTCAACAGCATCGGAATTATGGACGATAAATGGCTTGTCGTTATCGCTATGGGTATGCAGGCGATGAACATTATACTTTTGCGGAACGCTTTCGAGGGAGTCCCCTCTGATATCGAGGAGGCGGCAATTGTTGACGGAGCAACCGAAATGCAGGTGCTTGGCAAGGTATATCTTCCTATGTGCAAGTCCACTATTGCAACAGTTGCACTCTTCTTTGCTATCTCTCGTTGGAACGGTTATTTCTGGGCACGTCAAATGATTACCAATACCAACGAGCATCCCCTTCAGGTGTTTATCCGTCTGAAACTTGAGCAGTATCAGGACACCGAGTTTATGACAGGATGGAATCAGCCGTATGCATCCGACTCGGTAATATATGCGCTTATCGTATGCTCGATAATCCCAATTCTCATTATTTATCCCTTTATCCAGAAATACTTTGCCAAGGGCGTTAACGTCGGCGGCGTTAAGGAATAATTCCTTTCAAAAAGGGCTTGCCCTAAAGAATTCGAAAAAATTGCTTCTTAATAATAAAAAGGGCTTCGCCCCAAAACTTACGGTTGTTATTGCGCAAAACGCATAATAATAAAATATAAATTTTAGGAGGAAACCAAAAATGAAAAAGAGTAGACTTCTTGCTCTTCTTCTCGCACTCGTTATGATTATCAGCGCGCTCACCGCATGCGGTCCTGCAGTGACACCTGATCCTGATGACGAGCCCCCCGCGCTCGTTCTTGAATATGCAGAGGGCACGGTCCTTCGTATGGCAACGGGCTACAACTCTAAGCAGACAGGTATCACCTTCCACGCAGATATTGCAAAGGATGGTATCACTCTGGCTGACGGCAATACCTATAACACCGGCGACCTTAAGCCCACTTGGGTTGAGGTTCAAAATGTCCTCAAGGTAGTATTTGAGGATAAATACCAGGGCAACAATGCAACCGCAGAATGGAACCATTGGTCCGAAAAACTCGGTGAGGTTGACATGGTTTCCGGAACCGCTTCCCAGCTTTCTGAGGCAGGCGTTGCAGGAAAGGTAGTCAACATCGCAGAATATCTTGACTATATGCCTAACTTCAAGGCATACCTTGAGGCTAACCCCATCGTTCGTCTTTCCATTACGGGCGACACCTCTAACGGCGCAATCTACTTCTCTCCCTACTTCGACGGCGTTAACGACATTGAGCGTATGCCTCTTATGAGAGTTGACTGGGTTGCTAAACTCCTCAATGGTGAGGGCGACTTCACCGCTGAACAGACAAAGAACCTTAACGCAGCCGTTTACACTCCCTATATGCCCACAAGCGGCAAGGTACAGATAGACGTTGTTAAGGCTGACGGCTCCGCAGTTGAAAAGGTTACCAAGGATTATGATGCAGCAGGTAACATTGTTAAGGTTATGAACGACGCTCTTGCACAGGGCACAGTTACAGGCGTTGAGGCAGTTAATATGCTTCGCGACTACATCGACACCGCATACAACGGCTACTACGGCACCAACCGTGCTGACCTCTTCATCGGTCAGAACGCTGCTTGGGACGCAGACGAGCTTGTAGCTCTTCTTCGTTGTGTAGTTGCTAACCCCAAGACTCTTAACGGTACTGATTCCGTTTCCGGTATCTTCTCCAGAGAGGATGATAACAACCAGAGAAGAATCGATATGTTCCGTTTCGTTGGTACTCTCTTCGGTGTTCGTGGCCTTGAGTCCAGACAGGATTACCTCTATGTAGGTACCGACGGCCTCCTTCACGACGCACGTCAGGAAGCAGCTACCTACGAGGCACTTGAGAGAATGAACGCACTCGTTCAGGAAGGTCTCATCGCTACTTCCTTCGTAAATTCTCAGACAGTTGGTACCGAGACCATGCTCAAGAGTGACCTTGGCTTCATGCACTACGACTACAACCAGACCCAGACCATTTACAACCACACCGCTCTTCAGTCCGGTGAGAAGTATATGGCAGTTATGGTTCCCGTTGCTCGTTGGTTCGATGGTACCAATGATAACGGCGTTTACATGAGATTTACCGAGTCCTGGAGATCCGTTAAGACCGACGGTTGGGCAATCTCCGCTGCAGGCGTTGCAGGCAACACCGATAAGCTCCACGCAGCACTTGCTCTTATCGACTACGCTTACTCCGAGAAGGGTCAGATCCTCATGTCCTACGGTCCCGACGCATTCATCGAGAAAAAGGCAGACGGTTCTTACGTAACCTTCGACTTCAACGGCAAGCAGATGCCTGTTATTTCTGAGGAGT